>QIGP01000167.1 GCA_003228965.1 Gammaproteobacteria bacterium | reverse complement strand
GATTACGGTGACCACGCCCGCTTTGCGGGTTCGCAATGACGGGATTACGGTGACCACACCCGCTTCGCGGGTTCGGGATTACGGTGACCACACCCGCTTCGCGAGTTCAATGACGGGGTTACGGTTGCAAGCACAAATTCTGTTGTCGGCTGCGGTGACACAGAGCGTTTTTTTTACGGTGCCTGCCTAACGAGCAGGCGTTAGCGTGGTGGGAAGCTCTATGTCGGTATGAGGCAGGGAGTGCACGCCCAGTTCCTGATCGATGAGAACCGCGCGGGTGATATTCAGCTTGGCGGCGATGGCTTCATACTCATCAACGCCCGCAACCAGCAAAGCGGTCGCGGCCGCATCGGCCAGCAGCGGGTTTGCGTGGATCACGGTGGTCGCAATGGCGCCGGTGGACGGTGCTTGCGTGCGCGGGTCGAGTATGTGGTGAGTGACTTTGCCATCCTGGATGGCTCTACGGTGATAATCGCCGGACGAAAAGATGGCGTCACCATCAGCGGCATCAATTCGGGCAATAACTCCGGGTTTTCTCGGATGCTGAATCGCCACACGCCAGGGTTTGTCACCGCGTGTCCCAAGCACAAGCAAGTCGCCACCCACGTTAATTATGGCGTTGTGCACGTTAAAGGTTTCAAGCAGCTGCGCAAGCTCGAGCACAATCGCGCCTTTGGCAATGCCACCCAGGTCGATGCGCAATGGAGCGTCAGAGCAAATGCGGGTGCCTTCAATGGTTAGCTTGCCTTTCACCTTGGGCGCAACTACGGATTCTATTTGGTCGTAGTCACGAAAACCCCAGGCGTCTACGGCGAGTCCAAGAGTCGGGTCAAACAGGCCGTTTGACTGGCGAGCATACTTTGTTGCTGCAAGAACGAGTTCTAACGTGTCGCTGTCAGTGGTCGCACAGCCACCCGATTCGAGCGTGTGATTGAGCGTAGCAAGAGCCCCGTCACCGAAACTACGCCACTGAACCTCGAGTTCCTGCATTCGCTGCTCAAGAGCGGGCACTACGTTGTCGTGAAACCCATCGGGGGGCGCATAGATGCTGAAAGATACGGTTGAGCTAAACGCCAGCAGGTCAATTTGGGTAACAGGTTCTGGTCGTGCGCACGCAAGCAGCGCAAACATCGCCGTGAGCACTAACCAGGTTCGCATAGTAAGTTCGGTTTCGTTCAGCAAATGCGCCGCTTGTCGATGGCTTGCATAAGCTCCCCTGCAATATCCAGATTGAAGCCTTTATCCAGTTCGCGGATGCCGGTGGGGCTTGTCACATTAATTTCGGTGATGTAGTCGCCAATGACGTCCAAACCCACAAATAGAAGGCCTTTTTCGCGCATGACGGGACCTACAGTTGCGCAGATTTCACGATCGCGATCACTTAGCGGCTGAGGTCTTCCGGTTCCGCCAGCGGCTAGATTGCCTCGTGCGTCGTCAGCTCCAGGGATGCGTGCCAGGCAGTAAGGCATGGGTTCGCCATCCACAATCAGGATGCGCTTGTCGCCTTCTTTAATCTCTGGCAAATACTGTTGCGCCATCGCAAAGCGTTTGCCGTAGTCGGTCAGGGTTTCAAAAATGACGTTGCGGTTGCCGTCGTTTTTACCCACAACAAAAATAGAGGCGCCGCCCATGCCGTCGAGCGGCTTGACCACAATGCGTTCGCGCTTGTCGTGAAAGGCGCGCATATCATCCATAGAGCGCGTAATGAGCGTATCGGGGCAATATTCAGGAAACCAGGCCGTGTACACCTTTTCGTTAACGTCCCGGAGGCTCGACGGTTTATTCACGACCAGCACGCCGTCGTTTTCAGCGCGCTCGAGAATGTACGTACCGTAGATGTACTCCATATCAAAGGGGGGGTCTTTGCGCATGAGAATGACGTCGAGTTCCCCAAGAGGTGCGTCCTTCAACTCGCCGACCGAGAACCAGTCTGTCGCGCTGTCCGTGACTTCAAGCTCGCGGCTTCGACCCATGGCTACGCCGCGTTCCAGACGCAGATCCTGCATATTCATATAGCGCAGCGCGTATCCCGCGCGATGGGCGGCTAAAAGCATCGCAAAGCTTGAGTCCTTTACAGGTTTGATGGCCTCGATGGGGTCCATAACAATGCCAAGGACAGGGATTTTAGTAGTCAACGGAAGGCTCCTCGTGTAGGACGTTCAGGGCCGTACGGGCCCTTTTTGGGATCAATGTTCAAATTCTTGATTGGGCAAATGGAAGCGCGGCTTCCAATGTGTTAAAACCTTATCTTCATTGCAAAAAAAGCGTTGCATTTCAGTCAATAAGACCGAATTGCCGACTATTTTATCACTCTCCGACCGGTCTGGAGGCTTACGTGCTGTATGACGCGCGTTGCCAGAGCCCGACCAGAGGTCTTCGGGGCCGTTTATGAGGACGAATATTGTGACAGCGAACTCCAGTGACTTAACCGGTCTTAAAGTACTGGTGATAGACGACAGTAAGACTATCAGACGCACTGCCGAGACGCTTTTGTCCAAGGAAGGATGCGACGTATATACAGCCGAGGACGGTTTTGATGCGCTGTCGAAAATTGCCGATCACCAACCCGACATTGTATTTGTCGACATCATGATGCCTCGGCTCGACGGTTACCAGACCTGTTCGCTCATCAAGAACAACAAAGTGTTCCGAAGTATTCCGGTGATTATGCTCTCGAGCAAAGATGGGCTGTTTGATCGCGCGCGTGGCCGTATTGTGGGTTCGGAGCAATATTTGACCAAGCCTTTCACCAAAGACGAACTGCTTGGCGCTATTGAACGTCACGTTGAGCGATAGGGGAACGTTGATGCCTGTAGTACTTATTGTGGATGACTCGCCGACCGAAGTACACGTCATCAAATTAACTCTTGAAGGTCAAGGCTACGAAATTCTGTCTGCTGAAAGCGGCGAGCGCGGTGTGCAAATGGCGCGTGAATCCAAGCCCGATTTAATTTTAATGGACGTGGTTATGCCAGGTCTTAACGGATTTCAGGCGACCCGCCAGCTCAGAAAAGATCCGACGACAGCCGAAATACCGGTCATTATGGTTACCACTAAAAACCAGAAAACCGATCGCATATGGGGCATGCGCCAGGGCGCGGTCGACTACATTGTGAAGCCGTTCTCTGCTGAAACTTTGCTTGAAAAAACCGCGGCAGCGCTGGCCTGATTATGAGCACTGCCCCAACATCTTCGCTATCGCTGCTGTCGAACAGTCCGTTTCAGCTATTAACCGCAATGGAGCAGCGTGCGCGCTCGGCCGACGTACAGGTGCAAAAATCACGCGCCGAATGGGTCGGCGTAGGAGTCTCAATTGACGACATACACTACCTGATTCCTCAGGAGCAGGTGCTTGAGGTGCTGAAGAAATCAGCGACCACGCGCGTGCCTGGCTCGCGCCGCTGGATGCTCGGGCTATCAAATGTACGCGGCACACTGTTCCCGGTCATTGACGTGCGTCTGTTTTGCGGTGATCAACCTACCGTTATTGGCAGGGACAGCCGAATAGTCCTGATTAACATTGACTCCGCACCTGTCGCTATAGTGGTAGACGAAGTGCATGGGTTTCGACGTTTTCCGGCGAAAATGACCATGGCGACGAGTTCGTCTACACCGCTTGGCGACTATGTGCTCGGCACGTTTGCTCAAGACGATAAAACCTGGTCGGTCATTGACGTTATTAAATTGGTTAACACTGGCGGCGCTTACGCCGCCCACTAGTATTTTACAGTGTCGCTAATCGGCGCTGTCATCACTGAAATGCAACATTCGAATTAGCGTCACAATCGAATTAACGGACGAGTAAGAAATAATGATGAGTCGTGAGCAAGGGGCGGGCAGCGCCCTGTTTCTCGGAATACTTTTGAGCGTTCTGCTGCTGGGAGCAGTGGCGCTTCAGTTTTTGTCGGCAAAATCCGATGCCGCTGGCAGTCGTCAGGCCGAAGTGCTTGCGCTAACATCCGACGCGTTCAGTACCGCGTCCGATGCTCGCGATGCGCTCACGGGTCAGTCCGGAGCCTTTGACCGTATAACGCGCGCGCAGCGAAATTTCCCAAGCAACGCGGCTGTGCGAGTAATGGCCGAAGATGTGGGCGGGCTTAACGCGAAGAAAATTGAGGGTTCCTGGGGCCTCATTGCTGTCAATGTCAAGAAAGTCCTGGCCGCAAAAGAAGACATTCTTCAAGGACTCGATTCGGCTGTTTTGACCAGTTTGCGTATACGTACGCTGCTCAGCGAAATGGGTAACATGGCCGCATCGTTATCACCTGCTCAACGCAGCCGGTTTCTGCCAGCGCTTGAGCGTTTTGAGCTACGAGCCGAACAGCTGCTGCAGAACCTTGATAAGCGCGGCGATAGTCTCGAGGCTGAAGGACTGGAGAAGCCTCAAGCCTACCTTCGGGAAGTGGTTACGGCGCTTGGTAGTTCCGGATCAATGCCTGGTGTGCCAGCGCTTACCGGCACGAGGTTACAACCTCAACTCGACTCTATTCAAAACGCCATGTCCAGTGTGTCAATCGAGCTTGGAAACACGCTTGCCGCCATTGAAAAAACTCTTGAAGCACGACTGGCTGCTGCGCAAATCGAATCCGCCAGCCGCGAGCTCCACCGCAGCGCGACTCGCGCCCGTATCGACGCAACTGAAGGAGCGGTCTGGTGGAACATCTCGTGGCTACCTTTGGCGCTGCTTGGCAGTGCCTTACTCTGCTGCATTGGTCTCTTGCGCGCAGCGGTTAAAACAGCGCCCCAACCTGTCGAAACTGTGGTCGATACGTCGCACTCTGATCTTGCTGATCAGCAGCAAGAAGCCATTTTGCGATTGCTCGACGAAATGGGCGATCTTGCCGATGGCGATCTCACCGTGGAAGCCACGGTGACCGAAGACATCACCGGTGCAATTGCCGACGCCATTAACTACGCGATCGAGGCGCTGCGCGATCTGGTGTCGACCATCGACGGCGCGGCAGAGTCTGTCGATTCGGCGGCGCGCCAAACTCAGGCCTCAGCCAATCATTTGGCCAAGGCCAGCGACAATCAGTCGAATCAGGTGGCTTCGGCAACTGAATCCATTACCAAAATGGCACACTCTATCGATCAGGTATCCAGTAACGCGGAACGCTCCAGTGAAGTGGCGCGTAATTCAGTAGAAATTGCTCACAAAGGTGGCGAGGCGGTGCGTCGAACAATAGACGGCATGAACACCATTCGCGAAACCATTCAGGACACTTCCAAGCGCATTAAACGGTTGGGTGAGAGCTCACAGGAAATTGGCAACATTGTCGAACTGATTAACGACATTGCGGAACAAACCAATATTCTTGCGCTTAACGCTTCCATTCAAGCGTCGATGGCAGGCGAGGCGGGTCGCGGTTTCGGCGTGGTCGCCGATGAAGTGCAGCGACTGGCTGAACGCAGTACCAACGCAACCAAACAAATTGAAGTGCTGGTTAAGACCATTCAGGCCGATACCAACGAAGCCGTAGTTTCAATGGAACGTAGTACGACCGATGTGGTGAGCGGAGCGCTGCTTGCCGAAAATGCGGGTGCCGCGCTTGATGAAATTGAAAAAGTATCCAATCAGATCGCTAGCCTTGTGCAAAACATTTCGGGATCGGCCCGGCAGCAGGCTACGGCCGCTTCTGACGTTACCCGAAATATGGGCGTGCTACAGGAAATCAGTGCGCAAACCGCAGAAAACACGAGTGCAACTTCTGAATCGATCAGTAAACTTGCTGAGATGTCTTCGCAGCTACGCCGCTCTGTTGCCGGGTTTACGTTACCCAAAGAGATGGTCATGGAAGAAGCCATAGCGGCCGAAGAGGCCGAGGACGCCATGCTGGGAAATTTGGCTACTGAAGAAAACGAATTCATCGACACATTACTGGTCGACGAGAAATCCTCGTCGTGAACGGACAATATTTGCAAATGATCAAGAACGACCGGAAGAAGATGCATCATGGCTAACGTTGCCACACGTTCTCCTGCTGAAGGGTTGGAGTGGGTTCGCAAAGAGCTGAGCAGTACGTTTAATGACGCGCGCACGCAGCTGCAAAAATTTGCGGATCAACCGAGCGACACGACGGCACTTTCCAATGTGTGCGACCTTCTGCACTCGGCGCACGGCGCTCTTCGCATGGTCGAAGTGTACGGTGGTGCCTTGCTGGTTGAAGAAATGGTGTCGCTGTCACGAAAAATGGATTCGCGTGAAGCGTCGATTGACGACGGCCTCGAAGTGTTGTCGCGTGCCATCGTGCAACTACCGAGCTATCTTGATCGCGTGGCAGGCGGCGGGCACGACATACCGCTGGTTTTACTACCACTACTCAACGATTTGCGCGCGGTCCGCGGCAGTCCGCTGTTGTCCGAAAGCTCATTGTTTGTTCTCAATATCGATCAAAGCGCGGCGACGCCAGAACGATCCAAGCCACCTGGCACGCTTGACTACAAAGTGCTGGCCAAGAAGCTGCGTCCACACTACCAAAAAGCCCTGTTGGGTTGGCTGCGCAGCGAAGACACGCTGAATAATCTGGCTCGACTGGGTGGCGTGGCGGCCAAACTTGAAGCGGGCTCAGCAACCTCTCCTGTCTATCAGTTCTGGTGGATACTCGGAGGCGTCATCGAATCGGTGCAAGAAGGTGGACTGTTACCGAGCGCTGCAATCAAGCGCTTGTTGGGCCAAGCCGACGGCGTACTCAAACAACTTTCGCTACACGGTGAAGAACCTTTCGTGCAAGATCCGCCACGGAGCCTGGTCAACAATTTGTTGTACTACGTTGCACGTGCCGAGACTAACGGCAAACGCGTAGAGGGCATTAAAAACTCGTTCAGTCTTTCAGAGCTTCTTGAGCCTGGTGACGTCGGTACGGCGGGCCAACATATTAACTTGCAAGGGCCAAGTGTTGAGCTTATGAAAACCGTGGGTGCGGCGATTAAGCAAGACGTGGGCAACGTAAAAGACGCTATCGACGTATTTGTGCGCACCAAGAGCGACAATCACGAAGAGCTCGAGTCTCAGCGCGACTCCATGAAAAAACTTGGAGACACGCTTGGCATGCTCGGCCTCGACGCGTTACGCCAGCAAGTGGCCGCCGAAGCGCGCCGCATGCACACCTTTATTGAAGACAAGCGAACGGGCGATGACGACCTGCTGCAAATTGCAGCAACATTAATTAACGTAGAAGACGCTATTGACGAGCAGCTCTTGGGAATTATTCTTCCTGGAGGCCAGGGCGACGGTGGCCTGCCTACAACGGCCAGCGAAATGGCCGCACAAGCCGATCGCAAAAGCGTAACGGGCGCGGTATTGCGCGAGTGCGTGGTTAATCTTACGCGCATCAAGGAAATGCTTTCGCAGTACGTCGACAATCCCCAAAACGGTACGGTTCTGGACATTATTCCGAAACTGATTGTAGGCATTCGTGCAGGCCTTGGCATGCTCGAGAAAGAGCGTGCTTCAGAACTTCTGTCCCGAGTTGAGTGGCACATTAATGCCGTGACCAACGAAGCAGATATTAGCAAACACACGCACGAACTTGACCGGCTAGCCGACGCTATCGTCAGTATCGAGTACTACATGGAGACCATTCGCAGTGGACGCTCCGATCCGTGGTACATGCTCGACAACGCAGAGCGCTGTCTCGAGTCTATTAAACGCCAGCCTAACGCCGAAAACGATCAGTCCGCAGTTCATGCCGGTAGTGACATCTTCGTCGACGAAGAGACGGGTTCAACCCCGGCATCTCCCGACGTGTTCGAAGCTACCGACGTGCGTGAAGCATCACAGTTTAATGCGTCTAACGACGCGGCTCGCCGAGCGGCGGCCCTTGAAGAACCGCTGGCCGGCTTTAGCGGTCGACGGGTTGACCCTGAATTGCTTGAGCTATTCATAGAAGAAGCGAAAGAAGAAGTTGTCATGCTGCGTCGCGCAGTGCCTCGCTGGAAACAGGACCTGAACAGCCGTGAAGTATTGTTGACCATGCGCCGTTCGTTCCATACGCTTAAAGGCAGTGGTCGCATGGTTGGTGCCATGCTCATTGGCGAATATGCCTGGAGTTTTGAGAATCTGGTTAACAAAGTAGTTGGCCATGATTTCGACGCGACACCTGAAGTAGTCGCCGTAATTGAGCAGGCCGTTGACGGCCTACCAGCACTCATTGAGCAGTTGGAAGTCGGTACCCCCACTCCTGCGTCGCTGAACCGATTGATGGAGTCGGCCTGGCACATTCTGGAAGCTCGCGACAAGGCGATTGCCGATCAAGCCGCTGCCAACGAAGACAGTGACGGTCCGGAAGAAGCAAAACGGTCCGAGACCGATATAGCCCAACAGGCGATTCTCGATCAGGTATTGGCGGGCGACGAAGCTTCCGACGCACCTGAACGTGTATCACTACACGATCACAACAGCGCTCAGCCAACCGAGGTGGATGAGCCTGCGGACGAGGCTCAGAATGTACTCGGTGATCTGGAGGACGTGCTTGGTGATTTGACCGATACAACTAATGACAGCGCGGCCGCCGGGTTAGATATTAGCGAGGTGAATTTTGAAGACAGTGAAGAAATAATACTCGATGGATTCGGTGAAGAGGATATCTTTGCGATAGACGACGCTGACGTCGTGCTATCCGATTCTGACGAGAGCGATCAGACATTGAGTACGCCTGTACCTGGCTCTCCTGAACAAATCGGTCATACGGACCTGGACGAGACTTCGATATCGGTGATAGTCCCGGGCGTTGTGTTAGAGGAACAGCCGCACGAGATTCCTGGCGATCATTCAGTCACAGAGCTTGCGCCGCGCGCCGTTGAGACGGTAGACGCCGACGATCTTGTCGACGTCGGAGCCGAGTCATTTGATACGGGCCTTGAGACACCCATCATACATCTCGATCCTGCGCTATACGATATTTTCCTCAAAGAAAGCCTTGGCCATCTGGCCGACGTGCGTGCCTACATTCTGGACGTATCGCAAAAGGCCGAGCCTTTTGAGGTCACTGAGAACTTGCATAGGGCGTGGCACACGCTCAGTGGCAGTGCGAATACCGCCAAGGCGACTCCAGCTGCAGAAATCGCTACATCGTTAAATCAACAATTGCGTACTGCGCTTGCGGAAGGGCGACCTCTCAATCACGAGGCTGTTGGCATCATCGGTCGAGCAGCCGATCAGTTTGAGTACCTGGTGCGTGGCATTAATTCGCTGACCGAGTTACCTGATCAATCGTGGCTAATGGCCGACATTGAAACGCTACCCAAACTTGGCGTTGATGCACGTGCGGCGGCCGAAGCTCTGGAAGGCACCGGTGAAGTGTTAATGCCGGTCGCTTCCGATATGGGGCCTGGATACGATTTTGAGATTGCCACCATTTTCGCGGAAGAGTCGGTAGAGATTCTCGACGCGTCCGAGGCGGCGTTGAGCGGCTGGTTTTCACAGAACGAGGCGAGTCACCAACGTCTCGAAGAGTTGCTGCGCCACCTGCACACGTTGAAGGGAGGCGCGCGCATGGCGGGTATCTCCGCAATGGGCGACTTAAGTCATGAAACCGAGTCGTTGGCGGAGTATCTTCGCGACAGCGGACAGGACATAAACGCTGACCACGAACGCGTTATTCGTGACAGTTTCGATCAACTACATGCCATGACGGACAAG
>QIGP01000423.1 GCA_003228965.1 Gammaproteobacteria bacterium | reverse complement strand
CAACTTGAACATGCCGCGTCTGCTCAAGCCAGTAGCTTGCCGCTTCATTCAGATCACTGCTGCCGGCAAACTGTTCAAGATGTTCAGCCCACAGTTTGATGGAGGCCTGCCTGGTTGAGAGCGCAGCATCAGATGAGTTGCTTGCAAGTAGTAATTGAATATCACCAATGAGCACTTGCCAGGAAACGGCGTCGACAATCAGGTGATGCGCAATCAAGCCTATATAACCGTGGCCGTTCTGCTCCGTGAAATGCACTACCCGAAACAACGGACCATTGTGCAAATCGATCGCTGCATTTTCCTCGTCGGCAACCGCTCTCATTTTTGTGTGCTTGTCTTCGCACGACTGCGATTCAACTGAACACGTGCGAACTGCGGGCTCCAACGCCTGGGAAATTGTGCTTTTCCAGCCGTCCCGTTGTTTAAGAAACGTAGCTCGCAAACCGTCGTGGTGGCCCAGTAACCGGCCAATAACCTGCCTCAATCGTTGAGTTTCAACAGGAGCATTTAGCGCAAACAGATAGGACTGATTCCATTGTTGCTGATTAACATTGACTACATCGAAGAACCAGCTTTGTATGGGCAGCAACGGTAACATCCCATATCCTGTAGTTGTCACTTGCGGCGCATCTACTTTTTGTCCAGTGCGCTGTGCAAGTTCTGCAATAGTCGGGTGAGCGAATATCGCATCCGGTTTGATCGACAGTCCTGCTTTGCCTGCGCGTGACAGAATTCGAATCACCTGCAGCGAATCTCCACCCACTTCGAAGAAATTATCGAATACGCTAATTTCGTCGATACCCAGCACGTCGCACCAAATTTCTGCAAGCACCCGCTCTACTTCGTTGCGCGCCGTCGTCATATCAGTTTCGACAACAACGTTCGACGCATTCCACAATCTGGCACGCATACATTTTCGATCAAGCTTACCCGTAGTGGTTAGCGCTATTTGTTCTTGATGAACGAATTTTTGGGGCACCATATGTGCCGGTAACTTGGCTGTACACACGGCGCGTAATTCTTCAGCATCCAACGTTTCGGGTGCTTGATAAAATGCCACCAAACGACCACCGCTCGATGGCGTCGATATTCCTGCTTGCCGCAGCCGCTCTACAAGCAGTCGCTTCTGTGGGTTACTGAGCGATTCGACTTGATCCTGCAACAGTGCTTTTGCAGAGCCAGGCGTCATTTGGTTGCCACCACAACGACCATGGAGTCGGACCACCAGGCGTCTTTAACGTCTTCCGGTACTTTCAGTTCTTTCACTACCTGCATATCAATCCTGGAAAAATGCTCGAACAAAAGTCGCTGGTGAGTTCGGCTAAGTGAGTCAATTTCATTGGACAAATACGTAAACACGCCACCTTCTTTAAGATGTGCCGCCGCGTGTGCAAAGAAGTGGTCGGCAAACGTGACGCTCTTGCCAATTTGCTGCAACAGGTCATCTTCGTTGAGCGGATAGGTATGGAAAAATACTCCATCAAACTGTCCCAGGCTGGGTAACGTGTCTTGCCACAGACCATGCATCATCGTAAATTCACGATCTGTGTAGTCTTTACGCCATTGATTGAATCGTTCTATGATTGAGTCGTTGCATTCAACGATGGTGTGAGAACGCACGCCCTCATCCTGAATCATGGCGGACGACACGCCACGACCAAATCCGATTTCCAGTATATCTCCGTGAGATTGTGCAACGGCTATGGCCATTTCCTGCATTAGCGGGATCTGCCAGTCTTCCATAATCTCCTCGTCGGTGAGGACCGCCTGAGTCCGATCTTCAGTGCGTAAATGTCCAGCTCCTGGAACAAAACGCTTCGCAAGCTCGTCCAGCATTTGAAGGTCGTACACAAACTCCCCAAGCGCGCTGTTCAACAACCAACTTCGCTGCTGTTCAGTCGGTGGCCGAATAAAAGCCTCGTCTTTAATCTGCATCGTAACTTCTACCTGGCGCAGTCGCTTGATTCGCTTAGTCATACTGTGTGGACTCCGATACGCCGGATAACTGATTCAAGGCTCTTTCAACCTCAATGTCGTCCATCTGTTCAATTTTTACCATTGCTTTCTCAAGGAATGCTACATGAGAGTTTTGGGCAGATGCGATCGCCTCGTTCAGAACAGCATCAAGGTCGTTATCGTCCACCAACACGACGGCGGCCTGCACTTGCTCGTGTAAACAAATCGCCGCTTCAACTTCGCCAGGCTCAACGCGAAAACCTCTGACTTTGAGCTGGCTATCGACACGTCCGATGTATTCGAGCTGGTCATCGTCGTTAAGCACGACCCTGTCGCCTGTGCGATAAAATCGTTCGTCAAGCGGGAACCGTAAAGAAGGAAACGCATCAAAATTATTTTGCTCGCCGTTGATGTATCCCTCGGCAAGATTGGCACCGCCTACGTACAACTCCCCGGCCACACCTCTTGGAGCCAGACGTCTGTGCTGATCGAGAATCAGCGCCCGAGTATTGCAAATGGGTCGCCCGATCGAAACGTGGCGGTCACTGCCTTTTAGTTGTGCAGCCGTCACCCAGACACAGGACTCGCTCGGTCCGTATTCGTTATACATAGCCACGTTGGGCAGCCTCGCAGAATGACGTTTCACGAGGGACAACGGACACGCCTCGCCTGCAACAATAACAGCTTCAAGCGACATTACTTCGGTTAGCTCAAGCGCATCAAGTATCAGTGCATAGAGGCTCGGTACACATAAAGTGTGAGTCACGTACTGAGCCGCAAACAGTTCAACTAGTGTGGTCACATCGAGTTCAGCGCGTTCTTTAGGTATAACGAGCGTACCGCCGGTACACAACGTCCAATATACGCCGGCAATGGAGCTGTCGGTTGCAAGAGAAGACAGCAGTGCAAAGACGCGCGGCCCTTTAGGGTAAAAGTGATTGCGCGCGAGGGTTGAATTGACCAGGCTGCCGTGGCTGACAAGCACCCCTTTTGGGCGTCCGGTCGAACCCGACGTGTAGATGACGTACGCAGGAGTGTCGCAACGGTGCTTCAAAAGTGGTAAACCTGATTCGTCGCCCAAAGAAGTATCCAGCTGGTCGATGAGCAACGCACGGTGACTTGCAAGCGCGCGGTCCTTGTTCAACTCAGCCGTTGTTATTAGTACGGCATCTGCTTGCCCGGTAAGGCCCTCTTTTTCACCAAGCGCATTCGTGAGATCATCGATAACAAAGTCTATGCGACTGACCGGGTCTTTCGCGTCAAGTGTCGAATACACTTTACCTGCTTTCATAGACGCCAGTTGGGCCACTACAGGCCAGTGATTGCGCTCGCACACAATAACGGTGGCGCAAGCATCGCGATAGGCCTTGGAGGCAAGCTCCTTAGCCACAAGGTTTGCCAGCCTGTCTATTTGGGCATAAGTAAATTGCTCTGCACCACATGCAAGAGCCACATGTCCCGGCGTTTCTTCAACACAGCGCTCGAACTCGACCAGTACTGAAGCCGAGGTTTTTTCTATCTCAATACCTTTGGCAGCACTGTAAATCTGTTCCCGCTCCTGCTCCGTCAACACATCGATGTCTGCTGACCTGGCTTCTGCCATCAGGCCCTCAAGAGCTTTCTCTACACTACCCAACATTCTTGAGACGCTCTGTGACGAATAGACATCGGGCTGATGCACAACGATTAGCTCAGTGGACTCCCCGGGTACTACGAGCAAAGCAAGAGGATAGTGACTGTATTCACTAAACTGTTCTTCATCGAGCACGAAGCTTGCGGCACTCGATGTAGAAAACGCCGGAAAATTTTCGAATACCAGCAGCGTTTCAAATAGCGGTATTCCCGACGGTACGTCACTTGCTCTTTGGATTACGTTAAGCCCAACGTGATCAAAGTCACGCTGCCGGGTTTGCTCTCTCTGGATTGCGCCCAGCAATTCCGATACCGGTTGGTTATTCGCGGTATTAACGCGCATGGGCAACGTGGTAATAAACAATCCAGCCGTGCGCTCTATTCCGGCAAGAGCCGGTGGCCTACCGGCCGATGTCGTGCCGAAAACAACGTCTTCGCGGTCGCAGTAGCGACTTAATACGAGCCCCCACGCCGCGACGAAGAGCGTATTAAGAGTCACTCGGGAATCGCGTGCGAACTGCGCCAAACGTTTCCCAAGTTCTGCATTGAGCGACAGGGTCGTCTGCAAGGCACGTTCATTTGTCGAAGGTTCAATATTGGCCAGGCGCGGTGTCGAAGGAGAGATAAACCCTTTAAGGTACTCGCTCCAGTATTGCTTTGCGCCTGAAGACTCCCGCTGACTTTGCCACGCCACAAATTGCTCGAACGTAGGCGCCTGCTCGATCGCAACAGGCTCTTTCAGTACCAATGCATGATAGCGCTGCTTTACTTCAGCTAAAATCAATCTCACCGACCAACCGTCAAGAGTGAGATGGTGGAAACTCCACACCATACGTGCCGTGTCGTCGGTAAGTTTAAAGTAGCGCACACGCACAAGCGGAGCCTGATCGAGCACGAAACCCTCGCGTCGGTCTTCTTTCAGATACTGGGCTATGCGCGCTTGTTGCTGTTCCACCGAAACTACACCAAGGTCTACTACTTCAAACGGAATCTCGACTTTTTCCCGTACCACCTGTAGTGGATTATCGCGTTTTTCCCACGTGAAAAAGGTTCTTAATACAGCATGCTGTTCAACAGCGCCCTGCCAAGCCGCACGCATCAGCTCAAAGTCAATATCACCCCTTAGCGTGGCGCTGTACTGGTCAAAATACGCGCCGCTGGAAGGGTCTTCCAGGGTGTGAAAGAGCAAACCTTCCTGTAACGGGGTCAGACGGAATATTGATTCGATATTACGTGGCTTCATTGACTCTTTTCTACCCACACGTAAGTAAGACAGGCTAATTGCTCAACGAAGACCACTATAGATCTCCGTAGTCGGCTAAAAGGTCGTCCAGGTCACTTTGGTCGAGACCTGCGTTTGGAAAATCTTGCGGCGTAAACTGCGCGTCAGGAACTTTAGCGCAATGCTCGATCAGTTGACGTAGTTTGACCCGCATTAGCGTAGCCAGTTCGGCAATTGTTTTCCCATCGGTGATATGCGGCGCATAGTCCCAGGTCAGTTGCAACGAACCATCGAAAAACAGGGCATTGATTTCCCACTCATACGGCTTTTGATTTTCTGCTCCGAACGAGGCCCCAAGAGGCCGGGAAAAGTGAAACAGCGCATCTTTTTGCCGTTGCTTGCGCCAAGAACCCAGGTAGTTAAACACGACCGGTATTTTATTGGCTGGTACCAACGAAATGGCGAGTTCAGAGTCCGGCGAGGCGTAGCGCATCGCGCCGTAACCCACTCCGCCCAGATCAATGGCGCGGAGCGTATCTCTTAACTCTCGCAGTGAACCGACGGGATCGTCGACAGCAGCATCAAGGTCTCCTATGTTCACAGGATAAACACTTGTGAACCACCCCACAGTACGCAGCACGTCAACTTCCGCGCTAACTTGCTCACGACCATGAGCTTCGAGGTCCAGAGTAATGGAATTCGCTCCGTTCCAGTCGGCCACGGTCTCAATGAATGCGGTGAGGATCAAATCTTGTGGCTGAGCACGCCAATTCGCGGCAACTTCAGTAAGCAGCATTCGACTGGTAACTTCGTCCAGACTGAACGTATACGAAGCGCTGTGCTCCACCGGTGCGCTATCTGCGGTAACCCGCTTCAATTTGAAAGCCGAAGATACATCTGCTCCGTTAACCGTTTTTTGCCACATAGGTAACTGTGCCTGGGCTGATTCGCTTTGTGCAAAATCGACCTGCGTTTGTGCCCAATGCCGCATTGAAGATGTTTTCGGTGGAAGCTCAACCGGCTTGCCCTCGATCAAACGACGATAGCTGTCTTCCAGATCATCGAGCAACACCCACCAGGAAACAGCGTCGACCACCAGGTGATGGGCTACCAGTAGTAACTGATCGTCACCGCCATCGTTTTCGAACCGTACAGCTTTGAATAGACTCCCTCCGTTCAGGTCGAATGCGTTTTGGATGTCCTCAATTTTCCGCGTTACCCAGGTATTACGCTCCTGTAGCGACAAGTGCGAAACATTGTCTGTAACAAGTATGTTTTCAACGCAGCCAGTATCCCCAAAAATTTGCATCCATCCCACCGACGACAACGCAAACCGCGCGCGAAGGACGTCGTGGTGCACTACCAGTTGGCGCAACGCTTCCTGAAGAGCGTAGCCGTCAAGAACTCCTACGCTATCCAAAATGACAAATTGACAATACTTGCCCGGTGCGGCCAACTCCCATGAGAAAAACCGTTTTTGTATGGGAGTTAGAGCTACCTCCCCGGTAACAGGCCCCTGTTCACTGGCAAGCTCCGTTGCTGTTCCTGCTTGGGCGGCTAGCGACCGAATAGTGGGGCTGTCGAATACCTGCTGAGGAGAAAGTAGCAATCCATGTTTCGCGACGCTTGCGACAATTTGAATATTAACTATAGAGTCGCCGCCGAGTTCGAAGAAGTTATCGTTAACCCCAATACGATCAATGCCAAATACCTGCTGCCAAACCTTGGCCAGTACTTTTTCAATTTGCCCGTCCGGGGTTTCGTAGCTAACCGCCAAATGCGAACGGCTTGCCGCAGGCGACGGTAGCGCTTTACGATCAATTTTTCCGTTAGGCGTAAGCGGCATCGTGTTGACGTGAACGAAATCGGTAGGGATAACGCCTTCTGGTAACATGGTACGCAGGTGAGACTTGATGGCATCGCTATCAATTTCGGACACGGATACGTAGTGCGCCACCAGCACTGATCGCCGTTTTGACTGCGCCAAATCTCTACGCGGCGTGTATTTGATTTCGTCGAGGATACGATTGACATTATCAATGTTAATGTTGTCATCAAGCTCTGCGCGCGCTGCGTCTCGTTCTTTGTGGCCTAAACGAACGTCCCAGCTATAGGGCAGAGAATAATTGTGGAAGCCTCTTTCTTGTTTGTGGACAAAAATTCCAGCCTCGTTGATCAGACAGTTGGTGGACCGTCCGGTATCGGCAGGTCGCACCCACGGCACTCGTTCTTTTAAATACGTAAGCATCGTATCCAACGAAACATCGGTATAGCGGTAGTAATCTATGTACTCAATATCGGTAAAAATACTGTCGTCTTCGAAGTGAGAAACATCCATGAGCTGCGACACGGCGTC
Source organism: Gammaproteobacteria bacterium (assembly GCA_003228965.1). Taxonomy (GTDB): domain Bacteria; phylum Pseudomonadota; class Gammaproteobacteria; order Steroidobacterales; family SZUA-146; genus SZUA-146. The sequence continues at coordinate 2,512 of QIGP01000423.1, read as the reverse complement.
GTCGGCACGGTGATAGGCTTTTCGCGCCTCAACGATTACAGAATCAATACGATCTATGTCGAATTCGTCTTGACGAAAAAAATCGGCAATCCGTGTTTCAAATATCTGACCTCTGGACAGTCCTGTGAAGACATGACGGATGCCTCGTTCGCGAGCGATCTGTAAACTCAACGTATAAATAGTTTTAAAGCAGCCGTTGCAGACGTTGCTAAAACGGTTGAGGCTGTCGCGAAAAATGGCATTCATCGCAGGTGTAGAACCAGATATCACCTCAACGCCAAGATGCTCTGTGACACGTTCCATGTTGTCTTTTGCCCCTTGAGATATAAAACCATTGTCCAGCGTAAAGACCAAAGGCTTAAGGCCCAGGTCCACTACCTGGCACAACGCGTAGGTGCTGTCCTTACCACCACTTAGTAACATCATGCAGTCAGGAGCGCCTTCGGGTCTCGACTTCGACTCTGCATGAATGCTCTCAACAATTTTCTGAAGGTCGCCGCGGTCACCAAAATAGTCCCGAGCTTTTTGAGACTCAGCGGCATAAATATGGCAAACCTTGCAGACACTATCTGTATCAAGCTGCGCCGACGGATGGCGGCTTGAAATGCCACAGCGCACACAAAACTCTTCATCCGTCTGTGCAACCAGTCCGTCGGGCACGTGCAAAGAGACGACCGCCTCGGTTACGCCAGGTAGCTGCAGCAAACACTGCTCAACCTCTCCGGCTTCAATTCGCAGTCCGTTTACCTTTAACTGATAATCGACACGACCAAGGCACATCCAGCCATTTGGCTCGCCGTTTACGTCAAGTCGACTTCTTGCCAGATCGCCCGTCCGATACAGTACCTCGCCTGGATTAAACGGGCTATTGATGAAACGTTCAGCCGTGAGCTCCTGGTTCTGGAAATAGCCACGCGCCACTCCTGCACCGCCAATGTAGAGCTCACCAACTACGCCCGATGGCTGAGGCAGGCCTCTGGCACTTAAAACATACAGGCGACATCCCGAAATAGAATGGCCTATGGGGACAGAAACAGACGTGTCGTTTAATGGATCGAAGCGATGTATGGCACAGGCCACCGTGCCTTCAGTGGGACCGTACTCGTTAAAAAGACGTACGCGGCCGCCAAAATAATTGTCGACAGAGCGCGCAAGCTCAGTACGAAAGTCTTCGCCACCAACAACGAGACTTTGAATTCTACTGGTGGACAAATCCATGGCTTGCAGCAAAGACAAGTGCGCCGGAGTCAGTTTGATAATGTCAACGAGATTGTCTTCAACCACTCGCCTTACGACTATGTCGTGTTCCTCTGCTTGCTCGGGGTATATGACAAGCGTACCGCCGCTGCACAGTGGGACGAACACCGAAGTAACCGTCAGGTCGAACGCCAGTGATGAAAACAGAGGCCAGTTCAGAGCTTGCTCTGGCTGGTAGTAGGCTCTGGCCCATTGGATATAGTTCGCCAAACTACCATGAGTAACTTCAACACCCTTTGGCTTACCGGTTGAACCGGACGTATAGATAATATACGCGGCTGCTTCAGGATCCAGATTCCGTGCCTGATCAAACGGCTTGGCATCGTATTGATTCAAAGACACTGTTACCGATTTAAGCGTCGCGGACGTCGTGCCGGTTTCTTGATCGATGCACACAGAAACTTTAGCACCGACATTTTCAATAATGTAGTTTCTACGCGTCTCGGGATATTCGGTGTCGACAGGAACGTAGGCAGCGCCAGCCATCAACGTTCCGTAAATAGCCACGACAGCCTCAATCGAGCGAGGCATCACAACAGCCACGCGATCACCGACACTGACACCTTCTGATGAAAGTTTTAAGGCAAAAGATTGAGCTTCGTCATTGAACTCGCGGTATGTGAGCGAATGATTTTCGCATGTTAACGCCGTCTCGTTGGGCACACGCTCTACCTGCTCCGCAAATGCTTCCAGCACGTGGGCCATAGGTAGAACTTGTGTGTCGAGCTTATTGCCTCCTCCTTCAGATTCCTGAGGCTGAACGCAGCCGAGCACATTGGCGGAGGCGATTTGCTGCCCAGGATCTTGCGTAAAGGCATCCAGCAACGCGCAAAAGTGCTCTCCCGGATATTCCCGCTGGCCTTGCGGAAACGCGTTTTCGTTAACGTCGAACAGAACACGTAAATTACCGAGTCCGTCGAAACTCTCCACCTGAACGCGTACAAGGTGATTATGGTCGCCGGAGTCGGGGTGAATCCACTTCGAAGACATAGAAATGTCGCCAAACGGACCGAATTCAGCAGTAATGTAATTGAGTACAACTTGCACGTCGCGGTTAATAGCATAACTGCTCACACCCGGTCCCGTGTTGACCAACAGCTTTTGAACGTTACGGGCAACTTTGCGGTACAAACTTAAAAACGAGTCGTCGTCGCTTACTTCAACCACCAGCGGATACAACTCGATAAAGAGGCCTGGCGTGTTCTTGTGTGTGGCCAGTCCCCGGTTGTGGGTCGGCATACTGAAGGCAAGCGTG
>QIGP01000232.1 GCA_003228965.1 Gammaproteobacteria bacterium | reverse complement strand
GGTACCAGAGACTCACAGCGCTGAATTCGAAGGACCTGTTAAAATGGCGGCGTGATGTGGGTTGAAATGCCCCACACATTGCGGTGCTCTCAACCCCTGGCACACCCTGGAATTGAAGCGTCAGTAAGTCTTAGGCTAACGGGACTTCGTGCTGGAGTCTCGCCTATGTCTAACTATGTAGAAGGGCCGGACTGGCAGACCAGGTCTATGTCATTGTTTTTATTAACTGGATGATGTCTTTTATCATAAGACAGGTTGACAAGAACGATATACGCTATATTATTAATTATATCGAATATCGCTAAGGAGCGTAACGTGACAGCATCAAAAGAAATACCCGCGACCGTGGAATTGAAATCGGGTGAATATGAAAAACTCCCTGTAGAGATACAAGATCTGCTTGAAGAAAATTCCGAGGGTAAGGCTGCCGATCTTAAATGGGTACTGTTTGGCACGAACACAATCGCCGACCACAAGGTCATTACGAGAGTAGCTAATGCGTATCTAAGCATGGATACAAGTAAAATCCGTGCTCAATTGCGAGAAGAGCGAATCAACAAACTCCTAAATTTCTATCTTGAAGGCGAAACTCGCGCCGAAGTAGAACTGGAGCTAGAGCGAGATAACGCATTGCTACGTGCTAACTATCTCAAAATTACCGAGTCATACACAGCAATGCAAATTCGTTCCTTTCAATCAGGTGAACCGCCTAAAAACCCAAGTGATCCTGCGGCCAGGTGGAAGCGAGAACAAAGAATATTTGCGGTGCCCCACGGTAACATCGACCTGTTCCCAGCGTTTCAAATTCAAGATGGAACGCCTCATCCCTCTATAAAAAAAGTGCTGAAACACCTACCAGGTGATATGAGCGCGTGGCAAGTGGCCTTTTGGTTCTCCTCCGACAATGGGTGGTTAAATGGAAAATCGCCAAAAGACCGCCTCAATGCACCCGATGATTTAGTTGAAGCCGTTGTACGACTGAACGATTCAGCAATAGGTTAGAAATGACCATCAAGTCACCTCCCTCTCCACTTCCACAACCTATTATAGAAGTGCTTTCAAAAGGAGCGACTATTCACAGGGTTTTTAGATCGGCGTATTCCAGCAATCAGTTTAATCCCTGTCTCACAGGACAAACGCGTTTTGCTCCCATTTCCGATTCACACGGTAACTGTGTGCCCTCATTGTATGCTGGGTCATCCTTTGAAAGTGCCGTATTTGAAACGATTTTTCATGATATTCCTTCTACCACAAACTTCAAAATTATCGGAAGAAATGAAATCGAAATGCGTTCCCATTCGGAACTCATCACAACAAAAAAACTGAAATTGGTTTCGTTGAGGGCACCAGGACTCATTATTTGGGGAATAAAACGTGGCAACTTGGTAGGAACAAGTCCAAAATTGTATAACCAAACGGCAAAATGGGCAGAAGCAATTCATCATGAATATCCGTCTGTTCAGGGCCTGGTTTGGACTTCCAATCAATGTGACCCTGATTCGGCGTATCTCTTTTTCGGAGACCGTGTTCAACCTGCGGACTTCTCGGTATCAATAAATCGAAACGGCTTGAACGACAAATCGTTTTTATCGGATGTACGTCGTACTGGCCGGAAATCTCAAATTGTCATCGTCATCTAAGAGCAGCGCAAAGTCTGGGCCAGGAAAATGACTAATTTGTGCATTGCCCGTAATTTGCCACGTCGCAGAGCACCGCAATGTCTGCGGCATTTCCTTAGCACCCAATATTTCGTTTAAACTATCAACCATTCTAAACACAGCTGAGCGTTAAACAACTCGATACGATGAAAACAAAGGTAACCTTAAATCTTAATGGAAACCAGGTAAGTGGCACGGTAGAAAACCGCACGCTCCTGGTAGACTTTCTGCGCAATGACTGTGGCAAAACGGGAACGCACATTGGCTGCGACACCAGCCAGTGCGGTGCATGTGTAGTCCACGTCAATGGAAAATCTGTCAAAAGCTGCACCATACTGGCCATTCAGGCCCAGAATGCCAAAGTGCTAACCATAGAAGGCGTGGCCCCCGACGAAGACCAATTGCATCCCATGCAGGACGCATTTCGTACACACCACGGACTACAGTGCGGCTTCTGTACTTCCGGAATGATAATGAGTGCACTTGAACTTGTTGAACGCATTCCAGATCCAACCGACCGTCAAATTGCAGATTGGCTCGAAGGAAACCTGTGTCGATGCACTGGCTATCTCAATATTGTAAAAGCGGTAAAGGCTGGCGCCGAGGCTATGCGCTCTCAAGCGCCCAGAAGTGAACAGAACCGACAATGAACAATTTTAACTATCACTCGCCTTCAACGCTTGCCGAGGCGAAGAGCCTGCTATCAAAACACGAAGACGCGAAGCTGCTGGCTGGGGTGATGACTTTGTTCCCAACTATGAAAATGCGTCTTGCAACGCCCACCGACCTGATCGACCTTGGACACATAGAAGCGTTACAAGGCATTGCCATTGAGAACCTTAGCGTCGAGATTGGTGCAATGACGACCCACTCTCAGGTCGCGTCGAACGATCAAATTGTCGAAGAGTTGCCGGTTCTTGCTACGCTTGCGCGTGGCATTGGCGACGCACAAGTACGCAATCGGGGCACACTGGGAGGCTCTTTGTCCAACAGCGACCCAGCCGCCGACTACCCGGCGGCAGCCCTTGGTCTGGATGCTGTACTTCGAACCGATCAGCGAGACATTCTTGCCTCCGACTACTTTTGCGGATTATTCGAAACAGCACTTGAGGAAACGGAAATTTTGACAGCGGTGCGTTTTATCAAACCAAAACGTGCGGCGTACGTTAAGTTTCCCAACCCGGCTTCACGCTACGCTGTGGCCGGTGTTCTTGTCGCTGAAATGCCCGACGGCAGCATTAGGGTCGCGGTAACCGGCGCGGCTCCCTGCGTCTTCAGAGCGTCGGCCATCGAGCAGACCCTTGAAAAGCAATTTAGCCCAGGCGTTGTAGATTCTGCAGGCCTGGATGACTCAGATTTTAACGACGACGTGTTCGCAAGCGCTGTCTACCGAACTCAGCTGGTCCGGGAAATGTGCAAAAGAGCGGTAACGCAGCTACTCGATGAACCCAAGGGCTAACGAAACCACATTGCAACGCCGACAAGAACTGCAGTGACCACCGCAATTAAAACCCATTTGGTTGCAGACGTTTCAGTAGCCGTTGGGTTGGTGCAACCGGCTCGTTAGTTGGTGTCGTTTGACTTTGGGCGCCCAGCAGGTTTGAAAAGTTACCGAAAAAGTCGTCGGCGGTCTTTTTGGTTGCTCCGGCGACAAGTCGCGATCCAATTTGAGCAAGTTTGCCCCCTACCTTGAAATCGGCCACGTAGCTGAGCTCCGTACCTTCTTCAACGGACCGTAGCGTAACGTCGGCCTTGCCCTTACCGAATCCCGCGGCGCCCGCTTTACTGCTTCCAACCAGCGTGTAGCTGTTTGGAGCATCCATGTTCTCGAGCGTAACCGACGTTCTAAATTTGGCCTTAACCGGACCAATTTTAGCAACCACTTCTGCATCGAATTCAGTATCGCTTAACTGCGCAAGCGATGAGCAACCTGGAATGCATTGCTCCAAAACGGCGGGATCGTTAAGGGCGGCCCACACCGATTCCTGAGAGCATTGAATGATGTATTTGCCGTTCATTTTCATAGCAGTCACTTTCGACACCTTTAAGGGTGCTCGTAAGAATCGTTTAGAGTTCGGTGCGAAGAGCCAGCAACTCAGGGAAAAAGCTGATGTCCAGTGCTTTTCTCAAAAACGGAACACCGGAAGAACCACCCGTACCCATGCGGTTACCGATAATACGCTGCACCGTGTACATGTGTTTGAATCGCCACTGTTGAAACGCGTCTTCGATATCGACGAGCTTTTCGCCAAGTTCGTATAGGTCAAAATGCGTATCGGTATTGCGGTATACCTCAAGCCACGCCTGTCTGACGCTGTCGTTAGACTCGTAAGGTTGAGTGAAGTCGCGCTTGAGCTTGGTAGCATCAATGTCAAAACCAGCTTCGTGTAGCTTACGAATGACGACGTCGTAAAGACTGGGTGACTCCAGCGCGCTAGTGAGCTCGTTGAACACCACTGAGTCGTGCCTGTGCACCCTCGCCAGCTTGTCGTTCTTGTTACCTAACAAGAATTCAAGTTTGCGATAGGCGTAAGACTGAAAACCAGAAGCCGGACCTAGCGTATCCCTGAACTTTAAATAGTCGGTCGGCGTGAGTGTCGACAAAATACTCCAGGACTGCGTCAGCTGATTGAAGATCATTTTCACTCTGGAAATGACCTTAAATGAAGGGCCGTATTGATCGTTTTCAATAAGGCGAATAGCGGCAGAAACCTCGTGGCCAGCCAGTTTCATCCATAGCTCGCTTGCCTGATGAATGATGATAAACAACATTTCATCGTGTTCGGTTGACCTTAGCTGTTGCGCGTTAAGAACCATGTCCAGATTCAGATAGTCGCCGTAACTCATCCGATCCTTAAAATCGGTATGAACAGTATCTTCGATCTCTCGATAATTCTGCGGCTCTTTGCTCACTTTTTTACTCCAAACTGATGGACGGTTTTTGGTTTTCGCATACTGTTGTGTTGGTCAGGGTCTCTTATCGTTCCACCGTGTCGCGACGAACGGAACAATGGCATGAGCCGAGCCGCCGATCAATGCGGAAGTGTTTTTGTCCTTTGGCACTGATTTGCGGCGCTTGCTTATGCATGATTACTGAACCACCGATGCCTGAAGATTGAGTACTTTACGGACCACGCTCATAGCCGTTAGAGCCGACGACTTAGGGTTGTCGGGCAGCGCATTGCCTTTAATTTGAAAACGAAAACTACCAAAAGCGCCGTCCGCGTCAATCTCGTGGATGTTTTGTGTTACGCAGGGATCGGCAATCAGTTTGACTTGTGTTTGGTCAAAGCCAAGTCCCGCCAAGGCCACAGACGCCGCTACGTTGGCGTTTTCAGGGTAAGCAAGTGCAGCTTTTCTGGCCGTACCATTAAAGTGCACGGTTGCTTGTATGAGAGCGCTCAAATCCAGCACATCTTCAGCGGCCGATCCGACCCACCCGGACGGTGGTTTGCGCCCCCGATAAACTACCCGGTCCAGACCGCCGACACTTGCCGCGGACAAAGCATCCAACGCGCCTATGGCACCAGATGCCACATGTAATTTCGAATTCGATTGGGTAGCCGTGTGGGTCAGTACCTTGAGCAGTTCCTGATCGGCCAACGCACCGACCGACACCGTAATCAGATCGATGCCCAACGCACGCGCGGAAGCCCCGTGCTGCCGCAAACCGTCGTGGCCCGCGCAATCGATCATCACATCGGGAGCGTCAATCACGTCGTCGAGCGTTGTCAGCACGTCGACGCTGCTACCAAGAGTCGGTCTGAAGCTCTTTTCGCGGCCCGGTCGCACAATGAGTGTGGATAGTCTCAGACCTGACTCGGCCGCTATGCGCGCTGCAACATAGCCTCCAACTGCCCCGTAACCGATCATTCCTACCGTTTTCATTGCCAAGTGCTCAACCTGAATTTGTTAGTAGAATGCCTCAGTTAGGCTTTTTTTGCTATCCGTTATCTTGATACCAGAATAGAATTTATGTATTTGCACGTATACCGCTGAGCGCCCACACTGAGCCACAGAAGCGCCAACCCCTTCACCATTGGAGCCAACTGTTTATGACACGATTGGGCCCTACACCTTTTGGTCAACCTAAGCTACGTCGTGAGGATGAGCGGTTACTGCGCGGTGCCGGCCTTTACACAGCCGACGTATGTCCACCTGGACTACTGCATGTCGCGTTCGTCAGAAGCACCATGCCTCGTAGCACCATTGTCGAATGCGACACTTGTGCTGCGCTCGAATGTGACGGTGTTGAAGCTGTCTTTACCGGCAGCGACGTTCACCACCTGGGAGACTTGTCCATTGCACCGATGATGGATGTTAACGGTACGCCTGAGTACCCCGTTCTGGCTTACCAAACCGTGGCCGCAGTCGGTCAGCCGATAGCGGCCGTTATTGCCCAATCACAATACATGGCCTGCGACGGGGTCGACAGCCTTTTTGTAGACCTGGAAGAGCTACCCGAAAGCGAGGACGACCCTGTGACGGTGACAGGATCGTGGAACGCAGGCTCCGTTGACGCCCAATTCAGTAAGGCCGACTTTATCGTAAACGCCTGCGTTGACCATCCAAGGCTTGCGCCGTCACCTATGGAACCGCGAGCAATAACGGTGGAGTACAATGCTTCAAACGACAGTGCGACAGTTTGGCTTTCCACTCAAACGCCCCATCGTGCCCGCCTGGAACTGGCCAAAATTTTGTGTATTTGTGAAACCCGTATTCGAGTCGTAGCACCGGACGTTGGAGGAGCTTTTGGGATGAAAGCTGCCCTTTATCCTGAAGACGTATTTGTCGTGTGGGCCGCCTTCACTCTTAAACGCTCGTTACAGTGGGTTGCGTCACGTAGCGAAGAGTTTTTATCAGCAACCCACGGCCGTGGGTGTACCAGCGCAGGGCAGTTAGCACTGTCCAGGGACGGTACGTTTTTGGCAGTCAAAGCATCGATGGACCTCCCTCTTGGTCACTGGTTACCTACGAGTGCGGTCGTTCCCGCCTGGAACGCTGGACGCATGATTCCAACGGGATATCGAATTGATGCTGTTGAATCTTCTTCCGTAGGCACATGCACTGATAAAGCCGCCGTCGGTATTTATCGCGGCGCGGGTCGGCCCGAAGCCAACTGCCTGATGGAAAGACTGGTTGATGAGGCGGCGGCCATCACAGGTATCGATCCCATCGATATACGTTTAAAGAACCTTGTTAAGAATGAAGACTTTCCTTTTACAACGACTTCAGGTTGCGTGCTGGACAGCGGTCAGTACGGCAAGGCCCTGCAAACACTGGCTGAAAAAGCAGACTACGCAGGTTGTGTCAAGCGCCGCGATCAGCGCAGAGAAAAAGGTGAGCTCACGGGTGTCGGCGTGGCCTTTTACATTGAGCCCTGCGGCATTGGCTGGGAAAGCGCGCGCGTAACCCTTCGCCCCGATGGCACAGTACTTGCCGCTACAGGTGGTAGCTCACAAGGACACGGTCGTGAAACAGCCATTGCTCAAATTGTAGCCGACACGCTCGATCTACCCATGGACACCGTTGAAGTAGTCCATGGCGACACCCGTACGTGCCCTACCGGCATTGGCGCTCTGGCCAGCCGAAGTACTGCGATAGGCGGAAGTGCCATACACGAGGCGTGTTTGCTGGTACGAAAAAAGGCCTTGGAATCCTCTGGCTCTGAGGAGGTAACGGCTGAATTAAACTACAAAAACGAAGGCGAAGCCTGGGGTTACGGCTGCTACCTGGTTGAACTATCCGTCGACCGGGGGACGGGTGTAGTCACGCTCGAATCTGCCAGCTGCGTCGATGACATTGGAAACATGGTTAACCCGATGCTCGTCGAAGGACAAATTGTCGGGGGGTTTGCTCAGGGCGTTGGAGAGGCGTTACTTGAGGAGGTACGTTACGACGAATTCGGGCAACTGTTAACGGGCTCGTTTTCAGACTACGCGTTGCCAAGAGCGGACAATATCCCCGAGCTGTCCATCTTCAAAATGTTGACACCCTCGCCCAACAATACATTAGGTGCCAAAGGAGTCGGTGAAGCCGGTACTATAGGAGCACCAGCGGCGATACTGAACGCCGCCATGGATGCCTTGAGGCCACTGGGCGTTACTACTCTATCCATGCCGCTTACCAGTCAGCGCGTGTGGGAGGCCATACGCGACGCCACCAGGGAAACGCTATGAAATATTCACGTAACGATGCAAAAGACTACGCTCGCGAAAACATGAAAGGGATATGGGCGGCAGCGCTCAATCCGTTCTCTGACGATGGCTCGTTAAACGAAAGAGGACTGCGCAGCAACATCAGGCACTGGGTAGATGACCTGGACATTCAAGGTCTTTTTATTGCGGGCAAACAGGGAGAGTTCTTTTCCATGTCGCTGGCTGAAAGAAAGCGAAACTTCGAAATTGCGGTGGAAGAAACCGGAGTTAAAGCCCAGACCATTATGTCCTGCTCGGACCAGAACTTTGACACCGTGCTTGAACTTGCCAAGTATTCCGAGCAAGTCGGCGCCGACTATATCGTTGTTCACGCGCCGATACTTCATTTTGTATCGGATCAGGACGACACCGTTTTCAATTACTACCATGAAATTTGCAAACACATTAACATTGGCGTAGCCATGTGGAGCCATCCGGATTCAGGCTACTTAATGTCGCCTCAATTGTGCGCTCGTATTGCCGAAATCCCCAACATTGTGTCCATTAAGTACAGTGTCCCTCGTCCTATGTACACGGAACTTACGCGCCTGGCGGGCGACAAAATTCTGGTGAGCACGGCGTCAGAAGATGAGTGGCTGGAAAACATTGAAGAGCTCGGCTGGCAGCTCTATTTGTGTTCATCACCACCTTACCTGCTTCAATCAAGTGTTGACCAACGAATGAACGAATACACTCGCCTCGCGTTTAAGGGCGAGTTTAGACAGGCCCGGAAAGTCCGCGACAGCCTGGAACCCGTGCGCGCCGCCTTGAAAAACACTCGTCCCGGCGGCAAACCTCAGGCCCACCAGAAATACTGGCAGGAACTACTAGGTCAGGCTGGTGGCCCGGTCAGGTCTCCGTTGCTTCAGCTTAGCGACGAAGAAAAGGACGTGACCAAAGCGGCTTTCGAAGCCTGTGGTCTTAAGGTCTGAAGCTCAACAACCCACAATTTGTCAGGAGTCTGTCGGACTTAGGACATCGTAGCGAGGCGAGCCGAAAATCGGTCCAGTTTTGCGATCTTTTGAGGCGAATAGTCGAACTATTTAACGAGGAAGATCGGGAAACTGGGCCGATTTCCGGCCGCCGCAGTAGATGCCTCCTAAGACCGACAGAATCCTAGGCCCCGATCAAACCCAGAAATGGTGCAACCGGCGCTTTGAAAACAGCACTGCCGGAAGATTATCCGGCGTCGTCCTACTGGCTCCAGGACGTGTGTAAATAATCGCTTCAATAGTCCTTGCTCTGCCGGTATCATGGCCAAAAACCGGAGCTGAAACACTATGTTTGAACACCTGAAACCGCTACCTGCGGATGCTCTTTTGAAACTGATTGAAGAGCACCGCAGCGACCCCCGCACTGACAAGGTCGATCTTGGCGTGGGCGTTTACAAGAACGTTCGTAGCGAGACGCCAGTACTCGACATTGTTAAGCGGGTTGAGCGTGAGCTTTTGGAAAGCCAGCAAAGCAAGGCCTATTTAGGCACTGCGGGGCGAGCGCTGTTTAATTCGCGCATGCAGGAACTGGTATTTGGCGACACAGCCGACGACACTCGACTTCTCACCGTACAAGCGCCAGGCGGTTCGGGTGCTCTTAGACTTGGCGCCGAGCTCATCATGCAGGCCAACAGCAACGCCAAAGCATGGGTGCCGGACGAAACCTGGGCTAACCATACGCCGCTGCTGAACAGCGCAGGCCTTACTCTTGCTAAATACCCTTACTACGACGGTAAATCGCACACGCTGCTTATTGATCAGATGCTGGATGGACTGCGCAAAATTCCTTCCACCGACATCGTGGTTCTCCACGCGTGTTGCCACAACCCTACTGGCGTTGACCCGTCTGAAGATGAATGGCGTGCCATTGTCGACGTGCTTGCCGAGCGTAAACTGGTGCCCATGTTCGACACGGCCTATCTGGGTTTTGCACAAGACATTACAGCTGATGCCTTTGCAATACGGTATGCCGCTGAAGTTCTGGACGAGCTCATTGTAACGGCGTCGTGTTCGAAAAATTTCGGCCTGTATCGGGAACGCGTAGGAGCGTTGAGCCTGTTAGCCAAAGACAGTACAGCGCGCGACGTTTTAGCTAGCCAGGCAAGCATGGCTGCTCGCACGCTTTACTCTATGCCTCCTGATCATGGAGCGGCGGTTGTCGCAAGGATATTGTCCGACGATACGCTTCGACAACAGTGGGACAAAGAGCGCGACGAAATGAGAGATCGCTTGTCCGACATGCGATCGCTTCTGTCCACGGCACTTGAGAATAAATCGACTGGTCACAGCTTTGCACACTTGACCCGCTCCAAAGGCATGTTTTGCTACCTTGGAATTTCAGCTCAGCAGGTGGCACGCCTGAAACAGGACTTCGGCATTTATATGGCCGATTCTAGTCGCATTAATGTCGCCGGTATCACCAGCGAAAATGTAGGCTATTTGGCTGATTCTATAGTTTCTGTACTTTGACTGCGCTTGCGAACCACTTTGAAAAGTGGTTCGCAAGCGGTCTATTCAGCGCGCGTCGACTTACAGATCTTTTTGCGGACAGATCAGAAATTTTTCTCCAGTCACTTTGGCGTTGTAGCGACTAACGACGTCAGCCTGTAGCGCTTGTGAGAGCGAGATTTTGTCGGTGTAGTGACTGGCGAAGGTTGTTTTCAGTTCGGTGACCACGCGCGTTCGTAAACGGTGGCCGACTTCGTGGCCTGCTTTTGCCAGGAAGTTGGGCAGCAACCAACCACCAACGCCCCAGGCCATACCGTAACCGCGACTAAGCGTTGTGGGTGACGTATCCAGGCCTCCATAGAGATAGACCTGCTTGTGGTCAACTGAACCGTAAATACTGTAAGCGCCAGGCGTGCGCGCAACCGCCCCTTCCATGGCCGTGAGAATATCTGAGGCAAGTTTGCCGCCGCCTGTTGCGTCAAAGGCAAGCGTGGCGCCAGTCTCGTGAATGGCGTCGATAAGCGAGCCCATGAAATTCGCATCACTGCTATTACAAACGTACTTGGCCCCCATGTCTTTAAGCAACGCAGCCTGTTCGTCGCGGCGAACAATATTGACAAGATTTACGCCATCGGCCTGACAAATTCGATTTAGCATTTGCCCAAGATTTGATGCGGCCGCCGTGTGGACTAAAGCGGTATGCCCTTCAAGCCTCATCATCTCCAAAAATGATAGAGCTGTGAGCGGATTCACAAAGCTTGACGCCCCGTCTTCCGGCGTGTGGCCCGCTTGCAATGGCATACACATGGCGGCCGGTAAACAGCGATATTGTGCGTACATTCCTCCACCCATCACAGCAACGACCTTGCCTTCAAGCGCTCGCGCTTCGTCACTGTCTCCGGTCGCTACAACAACCCCGGCTCCTTCGTTGCCTACGGGCAAACTTTGGCCAACACGTGCTTGCATAACCCGCATGCCCATGTCAGGTACCGGCGCTTCAAGCTGGGTGTCTTTTGCGCTACCTTGCGTACTGGCACTGCCCATGTCAGACCAGCCAAACATCACCCCAAGATCCGACGGATTTATCGGTGTCGCTTCGACCCGCACAATAACCTGGTCGGACTTGGGTGTTGGCATAGAATTCTCACTTAGCTCCATGCGCAAAGTTCCATCCTCGGCGACTGTTGACAACATCGTTAAGTAGGTAGCAGGTAGTGACATTGAAATCTCCAGAATGAGCGGGTAGCGGGGATCGTAGTGTACAGGCGGCGCAGGCTTTTCGACAGTCTTTGAGCATCGTACATTTCGATGATTTCAACGCTAAATCGACCAAATCTCCGGGCCAGTCGAGGAGCGACGCGGCGATGTCATTGCGGGCCCGAAGGGGGCGGTAGTCTCTTAACAACACAATAGCCTAACTGATTGAATTCACGGAAAGTGGCGGGACAATGAGGCGAGACATTCTCATAGATAATCAGCATCAGAACAGAATTACCGTGTGTAATTCTGCTCTGCGGTCATGCGTAGGAGATCGCACCGCGCCGAGCAATAGCGAGTGCTCGGTTTCTACCTGAGCGCGCGATGCCGCAGCGCTGTAACCTTGTGCTCTTGATTGCCTAAACCCAGGGACCCCGAATGAACAACAGCTCACAAAGCGTGGCGGCGAATCCAATTACTGACCAACGCTACCTTGATTGTCCGTCTACTATGTACGCCGAAGCTAATCCGGCACCCTCACCTTCACCGGTATTGATAGAACTTAACAGGGGCTTGTTAAAAGAATACGGACTGTCGACCGATTGGTTTTACAGTGACGAGGGCCTTTCTGTACTGGCCGGAAATAAAGATTCTGAACACGCCACTACCCTGGCTATGGCGTACAGTGGGCATCAGTTCGGGCAATGGGTACCTCTTTTAGGCGACGGCCGGGCGCACATGCTCGGACAGCTGACGTTGCGTGACGGGAGACTTATCGACGTACAGCTTAAAGGCTCAGGAAGAACCCCCTATTCCCGGGGAGGAGACGGTCGCGCTACGCTTGGGTCAGTACTGCGCGAGTACATTGCAAGTGAAGCTATGGCGGGGCTTGGTATTGCAACCACCCGATCTTTGGCAGTCATCACCACAGGTGTGCCTGTACGACGCGAGCAATACTTACCCGGCGCCCTTTTGGTTCGCACGGCTGAAAGTCACCTGCGTGTTGGTTCCTTTCAGTACGCCTCATCTACGCTCGATCACGATGAGTTGAGAACGTTTGTCAATTTTTCTATTGCTCAACACGCTACCGAGCTTGATAACGGCCCTGGAAAATACACGGCTTTTCTTGAATCAGTGATTGACCAGCAGGCGTCGCTGATTGCCAGGTGGATGCTTGTAGGCTTCATTCACGGGGTAATGAATACGGATAACATGTCGATCGCGGGCGAAACCATTGACTACGGTCCGTGCGCATTTATGGACGAGTTCAACCCACAAAAAGTATTTAGCTCCATCGATCGCTTTGGCCGATACGCCTGGGATCAGCAACCGTCAATCGGGCTATGGAACCTAACCCGGTTCGCGCACACGTTGGCACCACTGATGGATAGCTCT
>QIGP01000046.1 GCA_003228965.1 Gammaproteobacteria bacterium | reverse complement strand
AGCCGTCGATATCAGTTCCTTGGGTCTAGTGATATTAAAAGTGATGCTCTCGTTAGTGGTACGAATGTATCAAAATAGTATAAATAACTAATAATAAGACCATTTTAATATTGTAAATATATAATTAAAACTATACAATTCCATTATATTTAAGTAATGGAATGATTATTTTTTCAACACCTTACTATGAAAAAGTGGAATAAACAACTCAATATCAATCAGTTAGACGAGACCTTGGATGGTTTTGCGTGGGCAAGAGAGGTTCGTCTCCCTTCAACCGGCTGGATCAAGACCATACGCACGGCACTTGGTATGAGTAGCCGAATCCTGGGAGAGAGACTAGGATTGAGCCAGCCCAGAATTGCACAGCTGGAAAAAGGCGAGGCAGAAGGGAGCATTACGCTCAATACTCTTGCGAACGCTGCCGAAGGGCTCGGCTGCCGTGTAGTGTACGTTTTAATTCCACACGATAAATCGCTTGCTGCACTACGGGAGCAACGGGCGCTAAAAAAAGCTTCCGAAATCAATCGATACACTGAAGGTCACATGGCACTCGAAGCTCAAGAAACGAGTGATGAGTTTAAGAAGCAAAGCATTCAATTGCTCGCGGATGAATTGCTAAGAACCTGGCCGAGAGATTTCTGGGATGATTAACGACCATCTGCCTGACGGTGCAACACCTCTTTCACCCGATGACACTATCGACTTGATTCCGTCGGGTATTTCAACGCGAGTGCAGTTGGATCAATTCGAGTCTACAAACATACAGCAGGCGTTGCAGTGGGCGTTTTCAGGCAAACGTAAACCCAAGGATTTATTGACGGTGGACTTCTGTTTACGGCTTCACGCGCGGATGTTCGACAAAACATGGAGGTGGGCCGGACAGTTTCGACAACGAGAAGTAAACATTGGCAACACGGCACCCACTATGGTGTCTGTTGCGCTGCGAAATCTGTGCGACGATGCCAAGGCATGGATCGACTACGATTCTTATCCGACCGATGAAATCGGGATAAGATTTCATGCCAAAATGGTCAACATACATCCGTTTACCAATGGTAACGGTCGTCATTCTCGAATTATGGCCGACCTACTATTGATCTCGCTTGGGCGACCACCATTCTCTTGGGGGAATGCTCAACTCAACCGACAATCTAACGCAAGGACTCGATACATTTCAGCAATTCGAATGACCGACAAAGGAAATTTTTCTTCGCTATTAGAATTCGCACGTTCTTGATGGGCTAAGTAGACCGGGGATCGGACCAAGCCGCTTTCAGCAAAAACACCATGATAGACACCGATTCTGCGAATTTGGTGTCCTTAGACGAATGTTTTTGACGTCGAAAACGATCCTTTGAGAATGAACTAAAGGCCTAGCGTGCTATTGACTCACTATTGCCTACCGGAGAAACGCTTTTGTAAGAAACAGCAGATGTCATGGTCACCGCAAAACGCTCACGATCTATTGCAGCTGCGAACAGCTGCGAACGGCCGTATTGAACGGGGAACTACGGCATCACTTTAATCAAACACCGCAGAGTCGCGCAGCATCTAATGATGATAATCTAAACGTGGCAGCGTAGCCCCCGGTTTGGCACGCTCTCCTTGCGCAGATGCGACAGCAAATCGAACATGAAGCTGCAGCTGGCTGTTACCGAGCCGTACAGCGCCAGGGAGCCCGTCAGCTGCTGTGTTTCATCCAGCAGGCTTTTCTGTAGAGATGACCAAAGAGCAATAGAATCAATGGCATAGCGGCGAAAAAGTTCGCCTTCACGGGTTAGCGTCACGCTACGATTATCACGTTCGAACAGCGTCGCGCCCACTTCCGTTTCAAGTTTGTTGATGGCGCGCGTGAGGGTCGAGGGGCTCATGTGGCAGCTGTCGGCCGTGCGGCCAAAGTACAGCATGTCGGCCAGAGTTAGAAAAATAGTCAGTATCCTGGTATTCATCGCCCGGTTATTGCAGAAAATGCAATGATAGATTCAGTTTATTTCAATTTACGCAACAGCTTAAAGCGACTATTCTGTCGATCGTTTCTACACTATCGACCCTCTATTTAAGGATGTGACCTCATGAACATTTATTACGACAAAGACTGCGATCAAGAGTTGATCAAGAAAACCAAAGTAACGGTGGTGGGTTACGGTTCACAGGGTCATGCACACGCGCTGAACCTCAAAGACAGCGGCGTAGATGTCACCGTTGCACTGCGCCCGGATTCATCTTCGGTGGCCAAAGCCAAGAAAGCAGGCCTAAAAGTTGCAAACGTTGCTGATGCGGTCAGTAGTGCCGATTTGGTTATGATTCTTACCCCCGACGAATTTCAGTCTCAGCTGTACAGAGACGAAGTTGAGCCTAACTTAAAGAAAGGCGCCACTCTCGCTTTTGCCCACGGCTTCGCCATTCACTACAACCAGGTTGTGCCACGGGCTGATTTGAACGTCATCATGATCGCACCGAAAGCACCTGGCCATACGGTGCGCAGCGAGTTTGTGAAAGGCGCCGGTATTCCGGATTTGATCGCCATTGCACAAGACGCCACTGGAAACGCGAAAGAGTTAGCACTGTCTTACGCATGTGGCGTTGGCGGCGGGCGCACAGCCATTATCGAGACAACCTTCAAAGATGAAACCGAAACCGATCTGTTCGGTGAGCAAGCCGTGTTATGTGGCGGAGCGGTGGAGTTGGTGAAGGCCGGTTTCGAAACGTTGGTCGACGCCGGTTACGCACCGGAGCTTGCCTATTTTGAATGTATGCATGAGTTAAAACTCATTGTTGATCTCATGTTCGAAGGCGGCATTGCCAACATGAATTACTCTATCTCGAACAACGCCGAATACGGAGAGTACGTTACCGGCCCGCGCGTCATTAACGACGAGTCACGCAAAGCCATGAAACAGGCGTTGCACAACATTCAAACGGGCGAGTACGCCAAGCAGTTTATTAGTGAGGGCGCGCTTAACTATCCTTCAATGACCGCTCACCGCAGACTAAATGCGGCTCATCAAATTGAAACTGTCGGGGGACGGTTGCGTGACATGATGCCGTGGATTACGGCGAACAAGCTGGTGGATAGAGACGTTAACTAGTTTTCTTTTGTTGCTTCAGCTGCGTTTGAATTGTGTGAAAACACCGATTCGTTATTGCCAATCCGAAAGCGAGTGTGGCTACTGAGACTCCGTCATTGCGGAAGTTAGCGGTTTCCCCGCGAGCTGGAATAAAAGTCGAGTACTCAAGATCGGAACCGGTCAAATCAAGTACAGAAGGTGAATGTTCCTGATACTGAAGACATTCGGTCGACAGTTCCAGTGGCAGATGAGCTGTCTGACTCTATTGACAACAATATGCTGGTGAATGATTCGAAAGGCGTGCCCATTAATTCAATAGAGACATTAGCTGGGTCGGCGCCAACAGGGCTAGGTTGGAATTCACTGATGAATACGGCTGAAGTGGTTTGAGCAAAGGTAAAAATTGCAACCGCAAGAGCGGCACGGAATAAAGGTGTTCATGTAATCTCCCCAAAAAAACTGATTAGTTATACTGCTGTTTTCTTACATAATAGCAATCCTTCATTTACTTTTAGGCACTATTCAAGATTTTTATCTGCGTGTTTTGATGATTCCGACCACAAAACCCATAGCCACTGATTCTATTTGGCCCCGCAACGACTTTTGTTATGCGTGCCCACTTTTTATCGTGAATTCCGTTTTCGAAGTTTGTTGATGTACGCGTCGCCCTCGAACGAAGGGCTGTCCACTACCAGGGCTTAAAAAAGGACGCTACACCTGGGGCACCAATGACATAAACGTAGAACGTGCTTTAGTAGTTCTTACGCATACCGGTGGGCGGCGCCTGTAGAAACTGACCTATCTCGAACTCCATGTGCGATTGAAAAACTCATTTCGGTCGTTCTCCTTGAAAAATGCTACGAGGTGGATGTAAAAAACACATCACCTGCAATTATTATACAGGCTTAAACGAAGAAGGGGATTAGCAGAGTTGCTGCGACGTGGTACATTCATGTAGGAGCGACATAGAAAATTGTGGGTGTGAGCCTGAGCTCCGCGTAGCCTCTAACGATAAGAACGGTGCCTACAAGGGATGCGATTCCATAAAATTCTTTCCACTCTTTCGGACTCTATGCGGCACGCGAGTCACGCGGAGAAAGTGCAACGATGGAGACGGAATGGACGCCTAAAAACAGGGCAAGACCTAACAAAAGCAGCAGCATTGAGACAATTCCTGTTTATCGTACGAACGGTGAACTGCCGGGCACACACTCCGTGTGTGCAGTTTACGCCAGCGCCAACTTAAACGACAGCTAGTCGCTACTTGTTGGGGGTCTGTACCCGTTGGCACCTAATGATCAGGTGCCGATTTTTCCAACTGTCGAAAGCAACACGTAAGAAACGGTGATTGTAAACCAAAGTAGTGGCAGCACCATATGCAGAATACGGTTGCGCGTAAGTAAGCCGGTTACGGTCATTGTCAACTGCAAGCTGATAAACCAGAAATACTCCTGCGGCCGACTTTACTACGGTCTCAGGAATATCCAGGCACCAGGCGACAAATAACGTGCCGAAAAACCACAAGCGCTGCTTGAAGAAGTACTCCTTTATGTCAATGTTTTTCTCCATATCCCAAGGGATTAACATCGCTGCGAGCACAAACAGCACAATGGCATACAAGGTGATAAACATATATTCGTAAACGAATCAGTTTTCATGGCCGCTCCACCAAAACATGCCCCACCAAACCAGGAGTATGTAAATCAGGATGTTCACCGTCCACAAGGCGTGCGGCCAATAAAACCGTACTTCGTCGCGGTGTTGAATGAGCTTGGTCGCGCCTGTTGCCAGATGCGTGATACCAAGGCCTATGATGACGGAAGTGAGCACGCCAATATATTCGAAAACGCCCATATAACACCTGCACGGATCTAAGTTGCTGGTATTTTTACATGAACGTACTGCGCTGTTCCAGTCAGGTTGTTGAGCGATCAGTTCGGGTGTCGGGGAAAAGAGAAATGAACAATGGGTAGACTTGACCCCAGCTACTCGTCTCATCAAATCCCTGACTTGCTACCGCTGAGTGTAAATGATTCGTGAGGGAATTCGCCGACGACCATCGCTAAAGATGTAAGGGATACTTCAAAAGCTGGGCTCTCCAGTTTGTCTGCCCTGATTGGCGGAGGATTCACAAGATGACGAGTGCTGGTGAAGTTACCCAACTACTACAGTCGTGGCGCGACGGAAACGCGGAGGCGCCTGATCGGCTATTCCACCTGGTTTATACCGAGCTACACGCTCGTGCGCGCAGTCAGCGACGCCGTTCGTGGTCTCTCAATACTCTCGATACAACTGCCCTGGTTCACGAGAGCTACCTTAAGCTGATAGGGCAGTCTAACGTGGTCTGGCTAGATCACACGCATTTTTTGGCGGTGGCGTCCACCGCAATGCGCCACATCATTATCAACTATGCGCAGCGCAATCAAACCAACAAACGCGGCGGCGACTGGCAGAGGGTTACCTTAGATGAGGCCTGCTCGCAGGACAAGCTATGCAGCGACTCACTTATTGCGATAGAACAGGCATTGTCGCAGCTGGATACTGTCGATCCACGCCTCGCTCGAATTGTTGAGTATCGTTTCTTCGGCGGTTTGTCCGAAAAAGAAATTGCCAGCGTGCTCAAAGTCACCGAGCGTACCGTGCGACGAGAGTGGCGAAAAGCCAAGGCGCTACTTGCTAGTTCGCTCGGCCCGAGCCAGCCGAAGAACTGTCAGGCTACTGCGATTCATTAGACACGGATGTGATTAAAATGCTATCCGCCACACGCTGGCAACGCGTTCAGCAACTACTTGGAGAGTCGCTAGAGCAACCTGCCGAAGCACGAGAAGCTTTCCTGGACAGTGCGTCTGCGGAAGATTCAGTTCTGCGCGACGAGGTCAGGCATCTACTACGTGCCTACGACGAAGCGCCAACGTTTCTTGAGCGTAATGTGCTGGATTTTGCAGAGCCGTTGCTACCCGATCAAGGAGCCAAGCAAAGAAACGAATTTCAGGACTGTACCAATCAGTTGATTGGACCCTATCAACTAATCAGCGAAATTGGCCAAGGCGGCATGGGGGTCGTGTACAAAGCGCGACGCGTTGACGGTGTATTCGATCAGGATGTGGCGATAAAACTATTACCTCAGTGCCACAACGAAAAGATAAATCGCGACCGTTTTCATCAAGAGCAGCAGGTGTTGGCATCGCTTAACCATCCAAATATCGCACGGCTCTACGATGGTGGAATCACAAGTGATGGCCAGTTGTACATTGTGATGGAGTATGTAGAAGGCGTGCCCATTACAGATTACTGCGAACAGCATCATTTGGATATCAGTGACCGCCTTCAGTTTGTGCAGCAAATTGCCGCCAGCTTGCAGCACGCGCATAGTAACTTGATTGTTCATAGAGACATTAAGCCGTCAAATATACTGACCACTAAAGACGGTACAATCAAGTTGCTGGATTTTGGTATTGCCAAGCTGTTAGATACGCATGAGCGATCAGTTGATTTGACTCACACGGGCGACCATATGCTTACTCCGGGGTTTGCGGCGCCTGAGCAAATAGTTGGACAGCCCATAACGGTGGCAACAGACGTTTATCAGCTAGGCGTCGTTTTATACGAATTACTTGCGGGCCAACGGCCGTTCTGCAAAGCCGATTCTTTCTATGAAATGGCACGGGTTGTGTGTAACGACGCGCCAGACCGACCAAGTGACAAGTCATTTGACAATAGTTCTGCTGAGACAATAACACGTGATGAGAATTGGACTGGAGCGTTACGCGGTGATCTGGATGCCATAGCGCTCAAAGCGCTGTGTAAGAAACCTTGCGACCGCTATGCTTCTATGGAAGCTTTTAGTGCTGACCTGCACGCGTACCGGCATGCGTTACCAGTGACTGCTCGCCAGCAAAGCGCCACTTATCGAGCAACCAAGTTCATTCGGCGTCACGCCCTCGGTGCGTTGGCGGCGGTTTTAATCATGGCTTTAACCATCAGCTATGCAGTAACTGTCACCGTGCAGTCAAAGAAAATCGAAACGGCGCTGAACCAGGCGAGAATCGAAGCTGGTAAATCGCAGCAGGTTGCGAGCCTGTTAACCGATGTGTTCAAAGTTTCCGATCCAAATGTTCCAGGTTCGCAACAGATGACAGCAGGACAGATTCTTGATCAGGGGCGAACTCGCCTTGACAAAGAGTTGAGTGACGCACCTGAAGTGCGTGCACAAATGCAGCATGTTCTTGGTGAGATCTACTACAGCCTGGGTGCTTACGACGAAAGCGTGGAGTTGCTTGAGTCGGCTCTTCAGCTACGCCGCCAATGGCTGCCTGTGCAAGACCTCGCCATTGCGAGCAGCTTGACGCAACTGGCGTTTTCCTACAACGCAACAGATCAGTACGAAAAGGCCCAGCAGAGTTTGCAGCAGGCTTTAGCGATTCATCGTTTGTATAGTACTGAAAGCGTTGAGCAGGCAGAGATACTGAATGCGCTTGGCGACGTACAGAGAGTGCAGGCTAATCACGAAGAAGCAGAAGCCTTGTTTCTTGAAGCGATAGCAATTTTGCGCCGGGTCACCGACGGCAATCACAGTGAGCTTGCAACGGGGCTTCAAGGGCTGGCGATGTTGCAATTGGTTAACGGTGATGCACGCAATGCAGAAGTAAACAGCCGCGAAGCGGTCAGGATTGTTAAGCATTCGTTAGGCGAAGAACATTCATATTACACGGTTGGGCTTAATGGCCTTGGATTGTTACTGGCTTATCTTGAACGGTACGACGAAGCCGAGCCGCTACATTTAGAAGCGCTGGAAATTCAACGTCGAATTCTCGGAGAAAAGCATCCATATGTTTCACAAACGTTTGGCTACCTGGGTTTTCTAGCCCATCGGCGTGGGCTACTTGAGGCGTCAGAACAGCACTATCGGGACGCTCTTGAAATACAAAAAGAGTTGGACGGAGGGAATAGTGCAACTATAGCGCGGCTGTTAGGCCAACTTGCCACAGTGCTAACCAAGCGTGGTATTTACTCAGAAGCTGAATCTGCTATCACAACCGCGTTGCGCATAGACCGTGAAATTTTTGCGCCATCCAGTCCAATGGTTGGTCGCGATTTAGCCAAGCGTGCTGCACTCGCCCACGCGCGCGGAGCATTGGTTATAGCAAAAAAAGACTACGTCGACGCATTGGCTCTTCTGCCGCCAAAGAACTCGCGCACGGCCGAGGCGCAATTGGGCTACGCGACGTTACTGCTGCAAACCCGCCAGTTTGCCGACGCTGAATCGGCCGCGCTGGAGGCGCTTGGAATCCGCGAAGCCGATTTACCTAAAGGGCATAGCTTAATCGCTCAGGCACAAACAGTTCTGCGTGAAATACAGGCTCAGCTCAGAGCCAAACATACTCAACTATAGCGGGCGAAATGGTGTCGGTAACGGGCCGCACGACGGGCCAATTGTCGAAGTCAGGTAAAAGCTCTTTTTGACCACGGCATTCGTTTTTCTAACGACTCTATTATAGGCACTGCGTACGCGTCGCTGTTCTGGCGATGTTTCCAGGTTTTCAACTGCACACCGTAGATCTTCCAGGGTGTCGAGTAAGGTTATTTTTGAAGTAGCCATCATCACTTTCCTCTGTGTTTGATTAAACGTGCGGGACAATCCCAACGAGTTTTCATGGGTCTCTCATATAGTAGTACACGAGTAATCAAAAATGGAGGACATTGAATTATCGGTGTCCGGTTTTAAGACATCTTCCTGTTTAACCTATTGAGGCAATAGTGCCCATACCTTAATAGGAGAACGAAATGAAAGTAAGCAATAACCCCATTATCGCAGTTGCGCTCTTTGCGGCCCTGACGATATCAAGCCAGGCCCTCTATGCGGACGAGTCTGAGAAACAGATTTTGTCACCAGAGGATCAAAACAACGCCGCTGAGCAAGCCACTGTAAAGAGCGAAGTTATTGCCAAGTTGAGTATAGGCAAAAGCGACGACGCGACTAAAGTCGAGCTTATCGCCATACCAGATGAGTCCGGCGATTTTAGTTTCGGAATTTTGGAGGAGAACCAGGGCAATATTGGTCTTGATGACTTTCCAACGCTTAAGATCTCTGAAAATCCTCGTGAACTGTTTAACGCATTCGCCGCAGTCGGTGCATTAGAACCCGCAATTCTTATGCACAAGTTTGCGCCTCCCAAGATGGGGAAAACAGGCTGGGCGAATGACTTGGTCGAAAGAATGCCAGCGGTAGATGTTGCGAGCCGTGCCGCGTGTAACTTTGCAAGCTTTGCCAACTCGTTCAACAGCTTCCGGCCGGAAATCAATGGCACCAAGAGGTGGTATTCGGCGGTGAACGGAAGTCACGATACCGCGACCGGGGCTTTTTATACTCACCCATGGGCCTATACGTGGTGGTTGAACTATGCGGCAAATGCCAGGACGGTGCCGTGGAACAATCAGTATCATAATTATTCGTTCTATAACATCGACAAGTATAAGACGCGGGTAAAGGTTTGTACGTTGAAATATGGTAACTCGTATCAGGATCGCTACATCTCGTTTCGCTTTCGTCGCGAGAACAACTCAGCAGGTGTTGCTTACTTCAAAGAGCTGACATCGTCAAATGTTGGTACCACGTACTCTTGGTACTGGCCTGCTAGTAGCTCGAGCTCTCAGAAGAACTACGACTGGGTGACTCTGGTAGGTGGTTCTACTGTGTACCCCAGCCAGCATCCGAACGACAGGTTTTTCGTAGCGGTGCAAAAGAAATAGGCGGTGAGAAAGTTTACCGTTTAGACAAGGAGGGCGACTGTTTGCAGTCGCCCTCCTTTCAAAATTGGAGTCGAATGTATTAAGCGTTTATCCTTACTCTTGCAAAACCAATTCTTGCAAAGCCTAGTCCCATAAATGCCAGTGAACCAGGCTCAGCAATAGAAACAGAACGTAGACAAAAGAGCCTGTAACCTAGGCTCCGTCGAACATTTGGGCATTTATGTCCCAAAGAACCGGAGTTGCGCCAGCTGTGATTGAGCTTGATAAAACAAGCGTGGCCAGAGCGAATCGAAGTTGTTTTAGTAGTTTTTCCATTGTTGTTTTCTCCAGGGGAAACAAGACTCAAATGACATCGACACACAATTCCAGTAGGGCGAACGAGCCGTGAGTTACTTATAACTGCGTAAACCAGAGAAGAATATGCTCATGTTATTTTGAAAGCCTTATAAGTTATTGAGCAGTAAGTACTTTTACGTAACTGACAAGAGCTGCCTCACAAACGTAATCGGACTTTATTAGCAAAAAAACCCGCTCCGAAGAGCGGGTCTCCCTGCCAAGATCTTAGGGTGATCTTGTTTCAGTCGATTATCTTTCGATAACTCAATCGCCTTGCAGGTTTAAAGAGTTTTAGTGGTTCCTGATTACTAATACGTAAAGAAGGAGCAATTTCGGTCACTAAAGTTGAAAATAAATTTTAAACGTCTGATGGATGGCTGCAAAAGGTGTTTGCTTTGGCAGAGTGGCTCCCACAGTAATAGTCATGCGTGACAGATAGTTCTGGCGCAGGAAGAGAAACACAGCGCGTTTGGAAAATAATGTATTCTCCTTCCCTGCACCAGGCCCGCGTACCAAGGACAACTCCATGACCGACTTTCTGCTTTTAGCTTTTATCTTTCTCATCTCAGGTGTGATTGCTGTACCCATTGCGTCGCGTTTGGGGCTTGGGTCTGTTCTTGGCTATTTAATTGCGGGCATTGTGATTAGTCCCATATTGGCGTGGCTGCACGTAGACGTCATTTCAATTCAGCATTTCGCCGAGTTCGGTGTGGTGATGATGTTGTTTCTGGTAGGCCTCGAGCTTGAGCCGAAGTTACTGTGGTCGATGCGTGCAAAGTTATTGGGCCTTGGAGGAGGGCAAGTTGCACTGACTACCGCCGTTGTCATGGCTGTCGCTATGGCACTTGGGCAAGTATGGTCTGTGGCTTTGGCGATTGGTCTCGTGATGGCCCTGTCGTCCACGGCCATTGTGTTACAAACCCTTGGCGAAAAAGGATTGATGAAAAGCGACGGTGGGCAATCGAGCTTCTCGGTCTTGTTGTTCCAGGATATTGCGGTCATTCCCATGCTCGCACTTATTCCCCTGCTGGCTCTGCCCGAGCTAACCGAGGCCC
>QIGP01000217.1 GCA_003228965.1 Gammaproteobacteria bacterium | reverse complement strand
CATGGCTAGAATATACCACAGGAAATTAATTAATCAAGATATTTCATCAGAAAGGTATTGGTTGCGCGAGTAACGAATGCAAGTACAAACCTGAGGGGTAGGCAATGACAACCATGTCATTGATTTGGAAACGGTTTACAATGCCTGACAATTCACTAGTTTGCATTCATGACGCGCTGCGATAATTTGATCTCGCCCCGCGTCGGGGCCAACGCAGTTTGAGCTTTAGGCATGGTAAGGCACCAGCTACTGCGAACGATTGTACAGGAGCAGAACCGACGACTATGGCCGGCCTGTAAGGCATCCGGGCACCAGGCGATTGAATTACAATAATACGAATTATTTTTTTGTAGTGGGCGGCGTTGATACCAACCCGCCCACGTACAAGACGCCGACGCAGTATCGACCTTAATAATGAACGTCAAGACTGTCGCCGTTTTTGCACTACGGGTAAATAAGCCAGGCCCTGGTTTGGCACGCAACCGAAACCCATTTAGCTAAACAGTCATCTGACACGGCAAGTAGATACTGGCCTGTAGGTGCTATAAATAGGTAGATTTTACTGCTCTGAAGGCTTTTCAGATTGAACCTCCCCGGCCGGTCGGCCGGGGAAGTCACATTACGTACTACATTTTTCTAACTACGCTTTACCGTCGATGATGTCATCGATGTTTGGTGCAGGCGTGCCATGTCCAGGCTCAGCTTCTCCGGCTTTCACGCGCTTGAAGTAGTTGTGGTATGCGCGCATGGCCTGTCGACCAAAAATTAACATGATCGGTATGTTGGCAAGTACGGCCACACCCGTACCAAAGCTCGTTAAGTTGTCGAGGGCCCTGTCGGTTTCGATGAGTCCTAAAGTGGCCACAACAATGAGCGCACAAAATACGAACTTGTAAGGCAGAACTGATTTTTCGCCAAGGAGAAAGACCATGCACTGCTCGCCGTAGTAACTCCACGAAATCATGGTGGAGATGGCGAACATGAGTGACGCAATGGTTACCAGCCACTTACCAAGACCGTCAGCTGCGGTGTCAAACGCACGGGCGGTTAGCGTAGCGCCGCCTAACGATGCAAACACTTCTGCTTTTTCAATCTGTGGTGTCGACTTCGATTCCAGATTGCCCCAGTCAATGAGCATTTGATTGTTCTTCTCGATAACCTGACCGAACAGCTGATGCTTGTCATTGCCGCGCCCTTCGTGCTCGTCACCTTTAACTATCATGAATACCGACTGCCCGACCTGCCACTCGGTGGCAGTAGCTTTAGGGGCCGGTGTGTCGTTGATCGAGAACTGGCTAGCACCAACCGGGACGATGGCAGGCACATTGGCAAATTCGGCTTCAGCGCCACGGTTCCATACACCGGTACTCAATATAATGAGAGCAGTAAAGGTACACACCACGATGGTGTCAATGAAGGGCTCAAGTCCTGCAACCAAACCTTCGCGAACAGGCTCATCGGTTTTGACAGCGGAGTGAATAACAGGAGAGCTACCCTGACCGGCTTCGTTAGAGAA
The DNA here is from genome assembly GCA_003228965.1 of Gammaproteobacteria bacterium. Lineage (GTDB taxonomy): Bacteria > Pseudomonadota > Gammaproteobacteria > Steroidobacterales > SZUA-146 > SZUA-146. The sequence goes on along the minus strand of QIGP01000217.1, from coordinate 8,235 downwards.
GATGGCTCGTTTCATTCCAAACAAGAGGGCCGAAGCCATGGTGCCGCCGACGAACGCGCCGGTGGCTTCTGTTGGGTTAAACGCCGAGTGGATGATCAGGCTGAAGACGCCAGGAATGGCACCAGCATTTTTGATCAGTACAAACGTACCTGCGATCAAATAAAGTCCAACCATAAACGGCACCAGGAATCCGGCTACTTTACCAATTCGGCTAATTCCACCAATGATGACCATGCCTACTAACGAAGCCATGAAGACTCCGGTGATCCATCCAGGAATACCAAAGTACGTTTCACTGAGTTCGGCGACGTTCCAGGCCTGGAACATGTTGCCGCCCGTGATGGTTGAGATCAGCAGCATAATGCAGAACGTGCCACCGATTAATGAACCGAGCCACGCAAGATTTGGAAAGGCGCGTTTGATACCTTTCGAGGCTACCCACATGGGCCCGCCATGCGGGTTTTTTGGATCGTCGGTGTTGCGGTAAAGCATCGATTGGGTAACTTCAGTCAGTTTGATGGCCATACCTAAAAAGCCGATGACCCACATCCAGAAAACCGCACCAGGTCCGCCGAGAGTGATGGCCAGAGCAACACCACCAATATTACCCAGGCCCACGGTGGCAGAAAGTGCACCGGACAAAGCCTGGAAATGGTTGATTGCGCCCGGATCGTTGGGGTCGTCGTAAGCGCCCCGAATGACTTTGACCCCGTGGGTCAACGAGCGGAACTGGCCAAAAAATGACCAGAGCGTGAAAAGGACTCCCACACCCACCATGAGGTAGAGCATGTTGTTGTGCCACAAGTAAGAGTTAGCGGTTTCTAGGAACGAATTAAATGCTTCCATTATCGGCCTTTCAGTTTGATTCAGTTTAAGCCAAGGGATTGATTTTGGACCACATCATGCGGGTTATACCGGTGTGAGGCAAGAAATGGTCTGTTTCGAGAAGATGACGCGACGCACAACACACGGACCCTGCGAACTGGATAATTCACGTTCTTCTTGGCTCATTACGAGCCCGAAGCCAGATTGCAGCCCGAATTAGCAACGAAAAGCCAAGCACGGTCAATACCATGTAGCGGCCATAGGCCCGGGCGGCCAGACCAATGCCATAGTAAAAGGAGTGCGTTTTCAGCCAGGCCTCGGTTAACGCCCACAACGCCGGAGCAATAAATATGGCAAAGCATCCTGTGAGCTTGATCCAAAGAGGTAGGTGCAGTTGGCTTCGATAGGGCCTAGGCGGCAGCACAAAAGGGACTTTCGACCAGCGATAAAGGCCGTAAGCCATGAGCGGCAAAAAAATCACGCTGCTGCCGTGTTGCAGAAGTGTGTAGATGCGGTGGGGACGATTAAACAACACAAACGACTCGCGAAGTGCAGGCACAAGCTGAACTCCCCAGCCGCTGCGGTGTGTAAAGGAATCCCAAAGTACGTGCGTGCCCGCACCAATTATTAGTGCCGCGACAATGCCAATCAGGTATTTAAGGTCGTGGCGCGTGCGCTCTCCGAGTCGCGTGCTGATGGCATTGGGCATGATCTCCAGCAGGGCCGTGCGTACAAGAATCTGAAAGACAAGGTACAGGGCAATACCGATGGGCAAACACGCTGTGATGATGCCAAAGAGCGAATGGGTGGTTGAATAGCTGGCGGGCAGGCCGAAAAATATAGGCATGTCGGACACCATGCTGCCGATGGCTAGCGCCGTAAGCGGTAGCCAGATTCCGGTCAGTTTTTTTATCGGCACTACGGCCGCGATGTGAGTCAGTGTAAAAGGCATGTTTTGCATAAACCCATCAAGTTAATGAGTCTGTTTCCTCTAACCGTGGGCCTTGGGGTCAGCCTTGGGGTCAAGTCTACCCATCAGCCTTGGGGTCAAGTCTACCCATTATTCATTTTTACCAATTTACCGTGTCTTTCCGTATTAATAATTAAAAATGAATAATGGGTAGACTTGACCCCATATTCCATATCGGTGGCCAGCGTGTTTCAGGATTTACCTTTCGATTATGGCCGTTACGCCCATACCACCGGCCGTACATATAGAAATAAGAGCACGTCCGGAGCCTTTTTGTTCCAACAGTTTGGCCGTATTGGCCAAAATTCGTGCGCCGGTGGCGGCAAATGGGTGACCTATGGCGAGGCTGCTACCATTAACGTTAAGTTTGCTGGTGTCTATGCTGCCCATGGCCTCGTCGCGGCCGAGACGGTCACGACAGAAACTGATCGATTCCCAGGCTCGAAGCGTACACAGCACCTGGGCCGCAAACGCTTCGTGGATTTCGTAGAAATCGAAATCTTGCAGCGTGAGCTTGGCTTCTTCCAGCATTTGCGACACGGCGTAGGCCGGAGCCATAAGCAGGCCTTCCGATTCAACAAAGTCTACCGCCGCCACTTTGCCGTGGGTCAAATAGGCTTGTACCGAATGGCCTCGCTCTTGGGCCCATTCTTCCGAGGCCATCAGTACGGCTGCGGAACCGTCGGTGAGCGGTGTACTGTTTCCTGCGGTGAGTGAACCGTGCCCGCTTTTACGATCGAACGCTGGCCGTAATTTGGCCAACGACTCCTTAGAAGAGTCGCGACGCAAATTGTTGTCAGTGGAAACACCACGAAACGGCACGACCAGGTCAGAGAAAAATCCTGAGTCGTACGCGGCGGCGGCTTTGGTGTGGCTAGCTAAAGCGAGGGCGTCCTGGTCTTCTCGTGAAATATCCCATTCGCGTGCCATGCGCTCGGTGCTTTCGCCCATCGACAAGCCGGTACGCGGCTCGTTGACTCCGGGCGTTTCGGGTTTGAGGTGTGACGGACGAAAACCGAGTGCCGCTTTAATACGGTCGGCCATGCTTCTTGCTCTAAACACGTTCATTAACACAGCGCGGTATTCTTTCGGATAGACAATGGGAGCATCGCTTACTGTGTCGGTGCCTGCGGCGATGCCAGAGTCGATTTGGCCGAGTGCTATTTTGCTGCCAATTAAAATGGCCGCTTCAAGTGATGTCCCGCACGCTCTTTGCAGGTCGAAAGCTGGCGTGTTGGCGGCAAGGCCACAGCCCATTACAGATTCGCGAGCCAGGTTCCAGTCTTTGGAATGTTTGAGCACGGAGCCGCTTGCTACGTCGCCCAGGGTTTCGCCTTTGAGATCGAAGCGGTTCACAAGGCCCGCTAACGAGGCGGTTAACATGTCCTGATTAGTAGCAGTCTTGTATTTGGTGTGTGAACGACAAAAAGGAATTCGGCTGCCGCCAAGGATGGCGACCTTGCGTAAATTTAGTTTCATATTCGGGCTCCGCAGTTTCAGCGATTGTGTGCATTTTCGAGTTACAGGCGTGCTAGTGTAGTGTACCGAATAGATCGCCTGTTCAGAGGTTCACCAATGTCCCAAGACAAGGCGCGTCGTGCTGTGAATGGTTGTTCCATTGACAAGGGTTGCAACGCCGGATTGGGACATTGGTGAACCTCCCTTTGGGCGAGACGGCAAACCGCCATCCGCGGCGTTGCGCCTCTTGGCAAGGGATCGACCCTTACCTGCGAGACGCGGCTGACGGTTTCTCGTCTCGCTGAACAGGCGATCTATTCGATACACTACACCAGAGTGTGCGACCCCATCATACCAAGAACTGCGGCTTCACAGTGACTCAAATGACGCGACGTTTACGTTTTATCGGCGAAAGCAAAGCGCTGTTTGTGCTTGGCTGGCCGCTAATTATAAATAACGTGGTCATAGGCCTTACAACCTTCATTGACTTCGTCATGGCAGGCAAGCTCGGTACCAAAGATCTGGCAGGTGTTGGTGTAGGTAACACGCTGTGGGCGTTTTTGTTTTTGGCAGGCATGGGCGTCATGATGGCGATGAACCCCATCACGGCCCAGCTTCACGGTGCCAACAAACCTAAAGAAATTGGCGAAGCCGGTCGGCAAAGTTTGTGGATGGCGCTGTTACTAGCCATCATTGTTTTCCTGTTCATGCGCCACGCAGGCATTCCCATAATGCAGCTGATTGGCATTGAGGAAGAGCTTATTCCCATCGCCGACGGTTACTTAAAAGCACTCGCGTTCGGCACATTTGGCATATTCGGTTTTCTTGCGCTTCGTTTTATCAGCGAAGGCATAGGCCACACCAAGCCGATCATGTTGGTCGCTTTTATTGGTCTTGTTACTAATGCTACCGGCAACTACATTTTGATGTTTGGTAATTTTGGTGCACCCAAGCTTGGTGTGGTTGGCTGTGGCTACGCAACCGCGTTTTCCATGTGGGTGAGTCTGCTCGTCATGGTGTTTTACACGTACCGGCGCAAACGTGTTTATGCGCCTCTTGAGTTATTCAAGCATTTTGATTGGCCACATTGGGGTCGTATTAAAGAGTTTTTACGCATCGGCCTGCCCATTGGCGGCAGCGTGACGGCCGAAGTCGGACTGTTTAGTGCAGCAGGTCTGATCATGGGTACGCTAAGTACCAACGAGGCTGCCGCACATTCTGTCGCCATGAACTACGCGTCCACCATGTTTATGGTGCCGCTCGCGTTACATTCGGCGCTCATGATCCGGGTCGGACAAACGGTAGGGTCCGGCAAGGTTGCGCAAGCACGCTACGCGGGTTGGGTTGGCATCATTTTATGTACCGCGTTCATGACTTTGTCGGCCATTGTGCTGCTGATTTTCCGCGGTCCCATCACAACATTGTACGTTGACGACCCCGCTGTTCGAGCGGTCGCCGCTCAGCTACTCATGCTAGCCATGATTTTTCAGATTGCCGACGGTATTCAAGTGGGCGCCGCCGGTGCTGTTAGAGGATTTAAAGACACCACCGTACCGTTTTACATTAATGTGTTTTCCTTTTGGGTCGTCGGCTTTCCGGTCGCCTACATTGCAGGTATCCAGCTTGACTATCGCGGCGAGGGTGTTTGGGGTGGCCTTGCCGTAGGGCTCACCTTGGCAGCTGCCTTGACCTGTTGGCGTTTCCACCACGTTGGCCGAGTTGCGGTAGAGCGTTCAAAGCTGTCCGTTGCGGGCTAACACACTCTACTTACAATAAGTTTCGCGAGCTTTACGTCTTGTCCGCGTATACTCGGGCCTAATTTCAATTAACCTGACCTGCCTTTGGAGGTTCTCATGGACCGTTCTATTTTAAATCGCTCCGCTCTCGTGGCATTTCTGGTGCTCAGTCTTGGCGCCTGCAGCAGCCTTAACGCGCTGAATCAAATTGTCGATCCTCCTAAAGTCAGCCTGGCCAATGTCACGCTCGTTAGTGCCGGTTTGCTGGAGCAGCGCTACCGATTGAGCCTCCGCGTGCAAAATCCCAACAGCGTGGCTATTCCTGTTAGCGGCCTCGACTATGTGGTTAGTCTCGCTGGCACCGAATTCGCTCGCGGCGTTAGCGCCAACTCGTTCACGCTTCCGGCTACCGGAGAAGACGTCGTTGAAATCGATGTTTCAACAAACCTGCTAAATTCGGCACGTCATCTATACAGCCTTATGAAAAATGGTGAAGAAAACCTCGACTACAATTTGAGTGGCAACGTTAAAGTGAACCTGCCGTTTATCAAGTCCTTGCCGTTCTCGCGCACGGGCCAGGTTAATCTTCGCGGACTGGACGCGCGCTAACTCATATGCCGCTAACACGTTACTTATTGCTGCTGGCGATGCTTCAGCTTGTCGCTTGCGGGTCAGATGAGCCTGTTTCCCACGACTACCAGATTGTTGTGAGCGGTTCTGCAACACCAGAGCCTGTTGAGTTCGCGGGTAGTTACGCGTGCGAACAAAACGGCCAGGAACACATTAGCGATGTGTCAGGCTCAGGCACGTTGTCGGCGTCTTTCGGGTGCGACAGCCTGCTTTACGTACGCATTCAGCGTGTGCTTGGCAAAGGACTGGTTAGCCTAACCGTGTACAAAGACGGTATAGCTGTTTTCACTACAGTGCCAACCGATTCGGTAGCGCCTATTGTGTATGTTCCCAAGAGCTAATTCGACAAAGATCAAGATTACTTTTCTTCGCGAATCGGCAATACAATTTTAAACTCAACGCCTTCATCGTTGCTTAAGTTGCTAGCGCTAATGCTCCCGCGATGCAGGGTTGTCACCAGGCGTGCAATAAACAAACCAAAACCCAGGTGGGCGTCATCACTTCCGCCGTCCCTCACAGAAATCAGAGAGTCAAACAGACGCTCCTGCATGTGTGCCGGTAGCAGCGGTCCTTCGTTTGAGATTCTTAGCGTAAAGTTACGTGGTGATCGTTCAAGATTGAACGAGATTGAGCCGCCTGGTGGCGTAAAGTCGACCGCGTTTTCAACCAGCTTATCCATCATTTGGGCGAGCATATCGGCGACGCCGTAAAAGCGGCACGGATCAATCGGTACGGTGGCGTCAACGACGTGCGAGTTGTACGTGTCTTGATAACCCTGTGCCATGTCCTTAACAAAGCCCGCCAGATTGAAATGGTCGAACTCTGCGGTTTCGATGCTTTGTTCAACCCGACTCGCCGCGCTCATTGCGCTCACAATATGACGCAGTCTCGCTACACCTGCGGCAGCACGTTGCGCGTACACATTGGACTGTTCGGTGAGTTCCTGCGACTGCAGATTGTCGAGCGATGACTGCACTACAGCTAATGGTGTGCGCAGTTCGTGGGACAGCTTGCTTGCCAGTGATCGCAGGTACTGGGTGTAGTCTTTCAGTTGTACCAGCAGGGTTTGGAAGCTGCGTGACAAGTCGCCGAGTTCGTCGTCGGCACTAATGCCCGGAAGGTGGGTGGACAGCTTGCCGTCGTCGGCCATCGCGTGTTCGGTAGCGTTTCTGAGCCTGCGAATACGCAGACTCAACAGCGTGGCAAAGCCGAGTAGCCCCGTGACTACAAAAGCGGTTGATATAAAGGTCACACTTAATATGCGCTTGAGCGCGTTGTTGGTCAGCAGTAGCGTTGCGGCGCTGGTTTGCTCAAGCGTCACGGCGCCCACTACCTGCTCGCCGTCGTAGAGCGGTGCCGCCGCGGAAATAACGGCGTCGGCATCATACGGTGGCTGATACCAAATACTCGCGCCTTTGCCTTTTAGTGCCTGACGAACATCCGGACCCAAAATCTGGCCGGATATCGCGCTTTTGTTTGGGTAAGGCTGCAAACCCGGGTCGAGCAGTTTGCGGTACACGCGGTCGAGCAAATTGGGTGTCGGCGTTTGATCTTCGCGTGTATCTGGAAGCTTGCCGCCTTCGGCCAAAATCCAGCCGTGGCGATCGACCACGCGTAGCCTGCGGTCGCCCTGACTCAGGTCGGTGACGTTGGCCGTAAGTTCAGGCAGCGGTTGATTCAGCAGCGCCGGTAGCGGGTTAAGATCGTACGGGTCCACGGTTCCTAAGAACGGCAGCGGATCGAGTGGCGTTGCATCGCCGTCGATGACCGCAAAGCCGAATCTCGGTCCAACCAGAGACTGAGGGATTTGAATCTCGACGTTGTAACCTGCGGACGTTGGTTGCCAGTTACCAACAACCTGACTGGGGTCGAGCGTGCCCATCGGTTGGCGATTTAACCAGGTGGCCCTGACTTCGCCTGGCGCATTGGTTTCAATAACAAGGTCGGTATATTTTTCGAACGAATCCCAAAACACCAGACGCACGGTATCGTGAACGGGGCCGTTCGCTTCGTCACGGTAAATGACGTGGTCGTCGGACACGCTTAAAAACAGGTAGAGATTTTGTCGATTGGACGCCAGCGCAAACGTTACGGACAGCGTACCGTCGGTGGTCTCGCCGCCTTGCAGTCTTCGGTACTGCTCGTCGTCGAGCGTCCAGTCGTCGTCGAAACCGTCAATGACGATAGGCGTCGTGATGGGGTAGGCATACACGTCGCTGACGGGGTCGGCATCTGCGCCCAACGAACTGCGGTAGCGGTAGAGTAATTGCTGGCGCTCCTGCAAAATACTGGCAATGGCATTCGTGCTGTCTTGAAGACTGCTTTGCTGGCCTTCGCGAAGTGCGCTTTCAAGTTCGGTGATGTATTCACATCCCGCCCACGGTAGAAACAGTGTAAGCAGGCTTACAAGAAGTAGTTGTCGACGTAGACTCATGAGGCCCTAGTGTACGCAGGTCAGCCTGAATTACGACCACGAGCGCTAGTCTGTCGGACTTAGGAGGCATCTACTGCGGCGGCCGGAAATAGGCCCAGTTTCCCGATCTTCCTCGTTAAATAGTTCGACTATTCGCCTCAAAAGATCGAAAAACTGGACCGATTTCCGGCTCGCCTCGCTAC
>QIGP01000215.1 GCA_003228965.1 Gammaproteobacteria bacterium | reverse complement strand
CTCCGTCGATAATGCGATGATCGTAAGTCAATGCCAGGTACATCATGGGTCGAATTTCTACCTGACCGTTAACCGCCATTGGCCTGTCCATAATAGCGTGCATACCTAGAATTGCGCTTTGAGGCATGTTTAAAATTGGCGTGGACATCATAGAGCCGAACGTACCGCCATTGGTGATACTAAACGTGCCGCCCGTAAGCTCTTCGAGCGTAATTTTGCCTTCACGAGCCTTGCCCGCAAAACCGCGAATGCCTTGCTCGACGTCGGCAAGAGTCATGTTTTCAGCGTTTCGAAGTACAGGCACCATGAGGCCCCGTTCGGTAGATACGGCAATACCGACGTCGTAATAGTCGTGGTACACAACGTCGTTTTCTTCGAGTGACGCATTGATAACAGGAAACTTCTTCAGCGCTTTAACCGCTGCTGCAACAAAGAACGACATGAAACCGAGTTTGACTCCATGCTCCTGCAAAAACTCTTCTTTGTACTTCACGCGAAGTGCTTTTACTTCGGTCAAGTCGACCTCGTTAAACGAAGTGAGCATGGCCGCTGTTGACTGCGCTTCGATCATGCGCTCCGAAATGCGTGTACGCATGCGCGTCATTGAGACACGGCGGTCGGTGCGTGAACCTGCAGGCGCAAGTACCGGCATTTCTGCGGCAGGCGCGGAAGCAGAACCTGAAGCTACGTGCCCCAGCACGTCGCCTTTAGTTAGCCTGCCATCTTTACCACTGCCTTGGATAGAACCTGGATCCACCTGATTCTCTTCGACAACCCGGCGTACGGCTGGGCTGAATTTGTCGGCGTCGTTTCCAGCTTCGACAGGTGCAGGTGCTGCCTGGGCCTGTGCTTCGGCAACCGCCGCGACAGCACCTGGTTCGATCACGGCGAGTACTTCGCCTGCGACCACCGTAGTGCCTTCGACGGCTTTGATTTCGGTGATGACTCCGTCGGCAGGCATGGGTATTTCAAGCACAACCTTATCGGTTTCAAGCTCCACGATAATGTCGTCGCGAGTCACCGAGTCACCAACGCTTTTGTGCCATGTTCCCACCAGCGCATCGGCGACGGATTCGGGTAACGCATCTACTTTAATTTCTGTGCTCATAACTCAACCTTTTTGGGTGGAACCTGGCCGTAACCTTTACTGTGCAAGTCCAAGTGCGGCGGCTACAAGACCCGCCTGTTGTTCGTTGTGAATACGGTAGTAACCAGACGCAGGTGCGGCAGACCCGGTACGGCCTGAATAGTACAGGCGACGTTCGGTTCCAAGCGGTTCCTGCAGGCGGTGTCGTATCTGATACCACGCGCCCTGGTTTTGCGGCTCTTCCTGACACCAGACCACTTCGCGCACATTTGGAAAATGTTTAAGCTCCGCCGCGTAAAATCCAGCAGGAAACGGATAGAGTTGCTCCACGCGTACAATCGCTACATTGTCGACATTGTGTTCACGCCGCTGCTCGTCAAGGTCGTAATAGATTTTCCCACTACACAAGATGACACGCGTAACTTTAGCCGGATCGGGCTTGTGATTGTCAGATATCAGTAGCTGAAAGCCGCTCGTTTCCAACAGTTTAATGTCAGACACGGAATCTTTGTGCCGCAACAAACTCTTCGGCGTCATCACGATCAGAGGTTTACGTACCGGTCGCAACATTTGTCGGCGAATCATGTGGAACATTTGTGCAGGCGTTGACGGCACGCACACCTGCATATTGCCCTCCGCACACAGCTGCAAGTAACGCTCAAGACGCGCCGACGAATGTTCGGGCCCCTGGCCTTCGTAACCGTGAGGCAAGAACAGAACAAGTCCTGACAAACGACCCCATTTGGTTTCGCCCGAGCTAATAAACTGATCGATAACCACCTGGGCGCCGTTAGCAAAATCGCCGAACTGCCCTTCCCAGATCACCAGTGTGTCGGGGTCGGTGGTCGAGTAGCCGTACTCGAAACCCATAACCGCTTCTTCCGACAATAAACTGTCGGTTACTCTGAAGCGTGGCTGAGTTGGTGAGAGGTGCTGCAAAGAAGTGTATTGCCGGTCGAGGCTTTGGTCATGCAACACCGCGTGACGATGAAAAAACGTGCCACGCCCACTGTCTTGCCCCGTTAAACGAACGGCATAGCCGTCGTTGAGTACACTGGCGTAGGCCATGTTCTCGGCAAACCCCCAGTCCATCGGAATCTCGCCCGCGAGCATTTTAACTCGATCGTCAATGACGCGTTTTACGCGATTGTGCAGCTTAATGTCTTCGGGCACGTGCACTAGAACCTTGCCCAGCTTTTGCACTTGCCCCTCACCAACCCGCGTTTCGGTTCCCACACCCAGATCGCCCTCAAGAAACCGGGTCCAATCTACGGTGTGCTCATTGCCCGCAAGTCCGATTAGCGAATCCTGCAAAGGCTGTTTTTTATCGAGCTTGTCACGCAATTCATCGGAAAGTTTTTTGGCGCTTTCGGCGTCAATGAATTTCTCGGCAATCAGTTTGTCGGTATACATCTGACGAGTTGTCGGATGCTGACGAATTTTTTGGTACATCTGTGGCTGGGTTGCGGCCGGCTCGTCAGCTTCGTTGTGTCCGTGTCTTCGGTAACACACCAGATCAATGACCACATCTTTCGCAAAACGCATTCGATAGGCCAGCGCAAGACGACCTGCCGTCAACACGGCTTCGGGGTCGTCGCCGTTAACGTGTATCACCGGTGCCTCAATCATTTTTGCCACGTCGCTACAAAACGGTGTGGACCTGGCATCGGCAGGATTACTGATGGTAAAACCGATTTGGTTGTTACAAATAATATGTATGGTACCGCCGGTTGCAAACCCGCGCGCCTGTGACATCTGGAAAGTTTCCATCACCACGCCCTGCCCCGCAAACGCGGCGTCGCCGTGCACTACAATGGGTACTACGCGGCTGCCGTTAGCGTCACCACGACGTTCCTGGCGTGCGCGAACGGAACCTTCAACTACAGGACTAACAATTTCAAGGTGCGACGGGTTAAACGCCAAAGCAACATGAAGCGAACCGTGCGGCGTCCTTAAATCGGCGGAGAATCCCATGTGATACTTAACGTCGCCAGAGCCGTTGGTCACTTCCGTGCCACTACCTTCGAATTCGTTGAACAGTTTTGCCGGAGATTTACCAAGCACGTTCACCAACACGTTCAAACGCCCACGGTGCGCCATACCTATGACAATTTCTTCGACTGCCTCGCAACCGCACTGTCGAATGATGTCTTGCATCAAAGGTATCAGCGAGTCACCACCCTCGAGTGAGAACCGCTTCTGACCTACGTAACGGGTATGTAGATAACGCTCTAGCCCATCAGCCGCTGTCAGGTCTTTAAAAAGCCGGGTTTTATCTGCGTCGGTCAGCTCAGGGTTAACCTGACCCATTTCGAAACGTTCGCGCAGCCAAAGACGCTCGGCCGTATTGGAAATGTGTGAAAACTCTACGCCAATTTTCCCGGCATAGATGGTGTCGAGCAGTGCCAGGATGTCGCCAAATTTGAGGCGCTCGTTTCCAGCAAGGTCGGCCGTCACGAACTCTTCGTTAGGGTCGGTGTTGTTCAGGCCATGGAACGCTGGCTCAAGATCAGGAGATTTGACCGGATTGGACAAATTCAAAGGATCGAGCTGGGCACACAAATACCCGTGGAGTCGGTAGTTGTTAATCAGACGAAGAACGGCTGACTGATCTCCCAGATTGCCTAGATCGTCACCGGTTACTGCCGTAACTCCGCGCTGCATACGCGCCTGCTCCGCCAGTGCTTTGCGGATAGGGCCATGCGCTACGTCGCTAGTGCTGCCCTGGCTAATGCCTTTAAAGAAGGTCTGCCAGCCAGGTTCAACGGAATTGGGGTCTTCGAGGTATTGCTCGTAGAACTGCTCTACCACCGCCGCGTTGCCGCCAAAAAGCGCTGAATATTTGTACAAATCGGATAAGGATTGGCCCATTGAGATTCTCAGGTCACCATGGTTTGGCTAGTAGGACGAAGAACGATCTACGTCGCTCTGAAGCCAGAATTAACCGGATCAGACGCGGTGCGGCAATTGTAGCCTATTGACTGCGACTAAGGAACAGGTCAACTAACCGTTTTATCGAGCCTTTTTAGCTTAATGGTCACTCGATTCGCAACCCATCCGTCCCTTTCCAGCCTGAGCGTTCAAACGCCGCTTTATGCGTCAGGCAATTGTTTCAACTCAAGCCCTAGCCGGACGGATTCGCTAACCAGCAAATCGAAATCGGATTGCTCGCTGCGGTGATTGGATATCGCTACCCGAATGCAGTAAACGCCCTTCAACGTGGTGTAGGAAGGTACGGCCGTGCCGCTTTCCTGCATTTCAATCAGCACGCGCTTGTTGAGCGCATTGAGCTCCTGCACAGACAGGTCGGGAAACACGACTCGGTAGCACACAATATCCAGGCCCACTGGCGCAACAAGCTCAAGACCAGGCGTAGCCTCTACCCGCTTGGCCAGGTAATTGGCCTGCGCCACGTTCTTGCTCATCATTCGACCCAGCTTGCGTGTGCCATGCTCTTTCATGGTCATCCAGATTTTGAGCGCACGAAACTGCCGGGATAGCTGTATCCCGTACTCGCTTGCCCAGTTTTCTCCGCTGGCAACACCCGATTTTTCTTTAACGAGATATTCGGGAATTAATGAGAACGCCCCTTTGTGCTCCTCGCCGTGTCGCACAAGCACGCATCCGGCCTCGAACGGTACGTGCAACCATTTGTGCAAATCGAGCGCAATACTGTCAGCGCGTTCCATACCGACAAGTGCAGGCTTTAAATCGTCGGCGAGCACCGCAATAGCACCGATAGCGCCGTCAATGTGGAACCACATGTTGTGTTGTTCACAGATATTGGCAAGCTCACGCAAATCGTCGATGGCACCAGTGTTCACCGTTCCGGAAGTACCTATGACGCACAGGGGTTGATAGCCCGCCTCAATGTCGTCGGCAATGGCTTTACGTAAAAGCGCAAGGTCAATGCGAAAATATTCGTCAACGGGAATGTGTACGAGGGACTCGTGGCCCATACCCATTAATTCCACGGCCTTTTGGTTGCAGCTGTGGAGTTCGACCGAGCCGTAAACGCGCATTGGCTTGGCCGCAGCCCCCGGACCAAACTGATAGCCGTATTTACGGTGATCGAAAGTCGATTTAGCGTGACGCGCAACCACCAGCCCCACCAGGTTGGCCATCGATCCGCCACTGACTAACAGTCCCGAACTGCTTTGCGGTAGCCCCAAAAGCTCAGTCATCCACTTAATGACTTGCTGCTCTACTACCATTGGGCCGTGATTGCCGCCACCTGAGTTAGAGTTCATCGTAGCGCTAAGCATTTCTGCGTACGCGCCCATAATGGTGCCGTTACCCATGTACCACGCCCAAAATCTGGGGTGAATGTTACCCAGTGGAAATGGGCGGATATGCTCCAAAAATTGATCGTATACCACGTCGGGACTTAGCGGCTCTGCAGGTGGCGCCTGATCAAGGAACTGGCGCATAGGTTCTGACGGTGGCTGCCAGACAGGTCGTTCCTTAACGTCAGCCAGATAGTCAATCACGTCGTCAATCATGCGATGCCCTAACGCGCGCATGTCGTCCCAGTTTTGCGGGTCGAGACTTTCTTTATCGAGCTCTGTGTTCAATTCTGGTGGAAGGTCTTTCATAAAAGATTGGCTCTCAAAAAAATGGGGAAAGGGATGAATGGCACTAAGTTCAAGCTTGCGCAAAAACAACTCTTCGTCATTGCGTACCCGCAAAGCGGGTGTGGCAATCTCCGTCCGGTTGCTTCGCGCTCGCAATGACGAAGTGAACATTTTTTCCCAAGCTTAAATTAACACCATCAGATTCAGGGCTGTTTTTGCAGCAAGGCAGTTCTCAAAAAGGTGCACACAATCTCGCCATGCTGATTAGTTACCCTGTGCTCGAATGTGACTATGCCAGCATTTGGTCGTGACTTGCTGTCACGACGGCTCTGCACTTCGGTTTCAACTCTCAGCGTGTCGTTAATAAACACGGGCCGTGGGAAAAGTATGTCGGTGTAGCCTAAATTGGCCACCAAAGTACCAAGTGTTGTGTCCCCTACAGAAACGCCCGTGGCAAACGATACAGTTAGCATGCTGTTAACAACACGCTGACCGAATTCTGTACCTTTTGCATATTCAGCATCAAGATGTAGCGGCTGTGGATTGTGCGTCATTGCACAAAAAAATACGTTGTCGGCTTCGGTAATCGTGCGTGAAAGAGCATGCTTTATCTTCTTGCCAATTTCCGCCTGTTCGTAATAGATACCGGGCATGGATATATCCTGTTTGAGATTTAAACCAATGGTACCCGGCGCGACTGTACAAAACACTCGAAACTTAACGCCGCCCTCCCGGAACGCCCCTCTAATCGGGGGTGCGTACAAATAGCTCTTGGTCATTGTGAACCCGAAACCGCTGTAGCAAGCCTAATTCCATCATTGCGAACTCGCGAACCGGGTGTGGCAATTTCGGTCCGATTACTGTGAATTCAAGCAGTTATGCCACTGTGAAGTTGAGAGAATGCCGCGCCCTTCGGGATTGCAATGACGCAACCACTTTTTAGCCGCTTACAAGCTTTCAGTAATTTGAGGGGATTTCCCACGCTAAGTCGCCTTGATGGTCAGGATCAAATAAAAACAACGGAGACTGTCATGAACATTAAAACGCTGCTTTTAATTCTTGTCGCCTTGCTGGTAACTGGTATAGCGACCCAGGCCGACCACGTCGCCTTCCACGTTAGCGTTCACGATGACCACGCAGGTTCATCCGAAATTCTGACTCAGGATTTCACCGCAGGTGCGCGTCGCACCCAGGCTGCACTTCGAATGGAAAAAACAATTTCAGGTCACTCGGCAACTTCTGCCGAACTTTATAACAACCTGTGCATCGCACGGATCAAACAGGATAATTTCAAAAAAGCACGAACAACTTGTACGCGAGCGGTCAGTCACGCCATGCAAATGGTTGCCGGAATTGGTCAAAACCCCAAATCATTTAAACGTATTAAAGCGGCTGCGCTATCCAACCGGGGGGTGCTCAATATGCTCGAAGGAAAACTGGATCGCGCCTTGGCTGACTTCACAAAAGCCAGCATTTTAAGCCCAACACTCGAGTCGGTTCAGCTCAATATGGCTGCCGCTACGGAACTTGACAGCGATACCGGCCTTGCCGTGGTGTTTAACTAACATTCTAACTTCGTATTACCCCCTTAACGAGTTGCGTCGCGCATGGACCAACTCGTTTTCTTTTTCCGCCTCGCATCTCGTCAGGTAGCTGACGCTATCGGAGAGTTCTAAAGCTCCAAGCCCGGTCTGGATGAATGGAGCCTTGAATGCCTGCAGAGCTGTCGCCTGAAAAACCAGTGGAAGAAGCGCCTACTAACTTCTAGTAGTTCAGCACCTTGTAACCGCGGCCGCTCATACACCGTTTCACAACTCTTTCCTGAGTATCTTTATTGCGAACGCCCGAACGCACGCCGCCCGAGGCCGCGCCATATCCTGCGCCTTCACTTGCGTTGCCGGTAATACTGCCGACAGCAGCTCCAACGATAGCGCCCAAAGTCGCGCCTCGTGCCGTACCTTCGACCACACTAACTTCTTTGGCGTACTCGCTACACTCTTCGAGATCGGCTGCGTATTTTTCTCTATCCACGCCGTGCTTATCAATGATCGGCCCAGGATGTGACGCACAGCCTGCCACGCCCAAAACGGCGGCCCGACTTAGCGTTACTCGCATTCGATTAATAGACATATAAACTCCGGATTATGCAAAGCGCCTAAACACACGCCATAAGTAAAGATACACTGTCTCAACCAGAGACGTTGTGTATTTTCATTCTCCCAATCTTCGACCACTCCGGGGGAGATTCGGTTCCAAGGCATGGCAGCGCTGCTTTTCAATGAGAACCTGAATTAATTCCAAACAGAGTAAATACCCTTGAATTCGGATCGATTAGAGAGATATTGCCAGCTGTACATAACCGAATAGCCAGCCAGTGACCAAGGTAACAGCCACCCCTTTCTTCCATGTTAGAGTCCCCTTTTTGTAGCACCACCTCTATGAGGCGAGTCCTCACAAAAGCATGCCTTGCTGCGATTACGCTTTGAGCACGTCGCCCCGTTTGATCGGTAAGTCACGTAATCGTTTGCCGGTTGCTGCGAATATTGCGTTGCCAATGGCAGGCGGTACCGCGATGAGAGGTGGTTCGCCAAGGCCGGTAGGAAATGCGTCGCTTTCCACAAATTGAATATCAAGGTCTGGCACATCGGACATACGCAATGGTGTGTATGCATCAAGATTGCGTGCCTTGACCTGACCCGCCTCAATGACTGTTCCTTCGTGCAATGTAAGACTGACTCCCCATAACGCCGCACCTTCTGCCTGAGACATAGCCCCGTCAGGGTGCACTACTGTGCCGCAATCGATGGTTTGATACAGTTTCTTAACGGTTACTTTACCGTTATCACCGACCTTAACGTGGGCCACACAGGCAACCCATGTTGGCATGGTACGTTCTTGTCCATAACAGGTGGCGACACCCATAGCTTCGCCTGCCGGGAGCTCACGTCCCCAACCAGACTGCTGCTTCACCTTGCGTAGAACATTGGCAAGGCGCGACGCTCCGCCTACTGACTCAGGTTCTTTGCCAGCATTCTTGCCGGTAGCATCCAGGAGGTTCAAGCGAAACTCAAGCGGGTCTGTGTTGGCCTTGGCAGCCAGCTCATCCATGAAAGACTCAACGCCCCACCCGATCCAACCTGGACCGACAGCGCGTAGCCAACCTGGCAAAAAGGTCGACTGTGCTAGCGGATTATTGATCGCGCGAACGCGGTGACTGGGTAGCGTGTACCAGTGATCGGCACCATTAATAGAGAAACCATCCACTTTGCCGGTGTCGTCAATACCTTCACCCAGAAAACCAGGGGCCATTGTAAGCGTGGGCCAGCCAGCCGCCGCGGCATGGTCGATGGCTATAACCGCGTTGTGGGCGTCAAGGCTTGCATCGAAACGCTGCACGGACGCCGATCGGATACAATCAAAACGACTGTCGTCGCTTCTGGTAAACACGATTTTGACCGGTTTGCCCAACGCTTTTGAAGCCAGCGCAGCAGGCAGCATGTAGTCACCAAACAAACGACGCCCAAACCCGCCGCCTAAATAGTACTGGTGAATAATAACGTCAGTCTCTTCGACCTCAAGCGCTTTGGCAAGCACTGGAAGAATAAGTGACTGCCACTGATTACCCGCATGAATGTGCCATTTGCCGTCGCTAAATTCGGCCACCGCGTTGGCAGGTTCCAGCGCAAAATGTAACGCCGAAGCCGTTCGATATACTGCAGTGTGGGACGCCGCCGCCTCGTCCGCGGCCTGCTCAATATCACCGTCGTCCACAAATAAAGCACCGTGCGAACGGTCGGCACACAGGCGTGCGCCTTCGGCCAGGATATCGGCCTCGGAAACGTTTACGCCCGGCCCTTCATTCCACGTAACTGACAGCGCGTCAGCCGCTTTTATTGCCGCCGGATAACTGTCGGCAACGACAACCACCCAACCTTGCAGCTGTTCGCTTGGGTCGTCGATTACCAAATGTTGCTGGAAACCGCTGACTTTACGCGCCTCGGTGTCATCGACGCTTTTAACCGTACAGCCGTAGCGAGTAGGAGGCATCACAGGTCGGGCATAGACCATGCCTGGACGCTCAACATCGATGCCGTAAACCGCAGCGCCGCGCGTTTTCTCGGGGATATCCAGTGCAGGAGTTGGTTTACCGATGAGTCGTCGCTTTG
>QIGP01000400.1 GCA_003228965.1 Gammaproteobacteria bacterium | reverse complement strand
CCTACAACCAGCCAGTGTGTGGCAACATTTGCAAGCGCCCGAAGAACATCGTCGACCGGTTTATCGCTAAGCATACCAACAACAATGAAACATTCATTGAACTTCTCAAGCGTCATCGCCTCAGAAAGGGTTGCGCAAAGCAATTCTGCCGACTCTGTGTTGTGAGCCACATCAAGCCACCACGGCACGTCGAGCTCAACACGCTGCAGCCTTCCAGGCAAACACCAACTATAAAACACGTTTGCCAAACTCTGTTCGTTGGGCAACAGATCCACCGCGGCCAATGCCGCCAGTGCACCGGCCATGTTGTCGAGCACGGCACCTGTCGGACGAGGCATACTCGTCAAAGCTAGTGATTTTGTCTCTGACTTCAACTGGAAATCCCAGTGGCCGCCCTCCGACTCGAAGGTGAAGTCTTGCCCCAGCTGATAGAAAGTCGCGCCAAGCGCTCGCGCATGGGCTGCAACGCTATCCGGGGGATTCGGGTCGCTACAAACAGCGATAGCGTCACCCCTCATTATTCCTGCTTTTTCCTGCCCAATGACTTCGCGGTCGTTGCCGAGCCAATCTTGGTGATCCAGACCGATTGCGGTGACGACTGCAACCTGGGCGTCAATGATATTGACCGCATCAAGTCGGCCGCCCAGTCCCACTTCGAGCACCCATAAATCGAGCTTCGCCTCGTGAAGTAAAGCGAGAGCTGCAAGTGTCGTGTATTCAAAATAGGTAAGAGGGATTTCACCGCGAGCTGCTTCAACCGTTTCAAATGCGATAATAATTTGGGTGTCGCTCGCAGGATCGCCGTTGAGACAAATGCGTTCATTAAAACGAACCAGGTGCGGTGATGTATAAGTGCCCACATTTTGGCCTGCAGCCATAGCACAACGGGTCAAACATTCAACGGTACTACCCTTGCCATTGGTGCCTGCTACGCTAATGACGCGAGGCTCACTACCCTCGTTCAAGCGCGCATAAACAGCGGCGGCCCTTTCAAGGCCCAGCTCTATTTCAGACGGGTGTAAGGCCTCTATACGCTGTAACCACTGAAGCAGCGTGCGCACAGTCAACGTCAGACCTCAGCGGCTACCGGCACCGGCAGATGGTGTCCAAGCTTAGCCAGTAACTGGCTAATTTGGGCGCGCATTTCGCGGCGATCGACAATCATGTCGAGTGCGCCGTGTTCAAGCAAGAACTCACTAAGCTGAAAACCTTCCGGTAATGTCTCGCCTACCGTTTGCTTAATCACACGAGGACCTGCAAAGCCGATCAGCGCAAAAGGCTCGGCAATATTAATGTCACCAAGCATAGCCAGGCTGGCGGACACACCGCCGGTCGTTGGATTGGTCATGACAGAAATGTAGGGCAGACCCTGGGCACTCATTTGGGCGAGACCTGCGCTGGTTTTAGCCATCTGCATAAGCGAAAACAGACCCTCCTGCATACGCGCTCCGCCGCTGGACGAAAAGCACAAGAGAGGACACTGGTGTGCAATACAAAGTTGCGTGGCTCGCCAGAATTTTTCGCCCACCACGGAGGCCATTGACCCCGCCATGAAGTCAAACTCAAACGCGCACGCAACAAGAGGTCTCGACTCGAGCGTACCGTGCATGACGATAAGCGCGTCTTTTTCACCGGACTTCTTCTGCGCCTGGTTCAGACGGTCTCGATATTTTTTACTGTCTTTAAATTTGAGGGGATCCTGACTCTGAAGCTCAGCGGCCACCTCTACAAAACTTTCTTCGTCTAGCAACCCTTCCAGTCTTGCGCGCGCCGTAATTTTGCCGTGGTGGTCGCACTTGGGGCAGACCTGCAAATTTCGCTCGAGCTCCGCACGATAAAGAACGGCGTCACAACCTGCGCACTTGCTCCACAACCCTTCCGGTACGGATCGCTTACTGCGATTCGTCTGGATTCGTGACGGCATGATTTTTTTCAGCCAACTCATAGCAAAAGCCCTTTGGGAAAAGTAGATAAACGGCGTATTGCCGCTTCCTATGATAATAAACTATTTAATCACAAATTAATTCGTAAGCCGTATATCCAGCCTGAAAATCCACAGGTAACTATGGCCCGCAAGCCCCGGTAGAACCTGAGCGCACAATGAACGGAAAAACATCAATATCCGTTTGTGGCGGCGGCAATTCGAACTCACCGGGATAGACTACGGTCGTCAAATAGAGCCCGGAGGCTGGCGCTGTCGCCCCAACATGTTTACGATCACACTCGCGCAGAATATCACGCAACCACGCCTCGCAAGCGTCACCCCGCCCGACACGCAGAAGCGTGCCGACAACGATACGCACCATATTTTGCAGAAATGCATTCGCAGCGATATCCACCGTGACAAAATCGCCGTGGCGCTCTACCTGCACTGATTTCACGGCTCGAACCGGAGATCTAGCCTGGCAACCTGCGGCTCTAAAAGCGCTGAAATCATGCGTTCCCACCAGCGCCTGCGCGGCTCGGTGCATCGCATCTGCATCGAGCGCCCGAGGCTCAAAATGAACTCTCTCATGCAACAGCGCACTGTGATACTGCCGGTTCAGAATGACATACCGATAGCGACGCTCAAGCGCGCTAAACCGTGCGCTAAATTGATCTCGAACAGATTTAGCCCAGGACACGTTGATATCTTTAGGCAACCCCGTATTGATACCTAAAACCCATTCGCGCTCAGTGCGCGTCGAATGGGTGTCAAAGTGAACTACCTGCGAGGTGGCGTGCACACCAGCATCGGTGCGGCCCGCGCACTGCACGACAACCGCATGGTTAGCTACCTTGGTTAGACTGCGCTGAACATGATCTTGCACAGTTCGGCCATCGGGCTGGCTCTGCCAGCCGCAGTAACGGCTTCCGTTATATTCAATACCCAGTGCTAAACGCATAGCGCGAAAGTCTAAGCGAGCTTAGCGGCCGATGCGAGCTGAAACGGCCACTAACGAGTGAAAATGGCTCAAAATATAAAATAAAACCCGGCGAGAACACCGGGCTTTTAAAATATTGAACCTGTAAATGTCTAGGCAAGCCCATCCAGCAAAGCACGTGCATCCGCTTGCTGGTTGTCGTTGCCTTCTTGAATGACTTCATCAAGAATGCCGCGCGCGCCGTCGGGGTCGCCCATGTCGAGGTAGGCTCTAGCCAAATCCAGCTTGGTTCCAACTTCGTTGATCGCAAGGTCTGCGTTTTCTGGAAGCGCCAGATTTGAGGTAGCAACACGCATGGTTGTATTGTCGCCAGAATCGTCAACTGTCTCACCTACGTCGAGATCAATAGCCTGCACTTCCTGCGTACGACCATCCGGGCTCGGGAACACCTCTTGCGAGAAGTCATCTACTTTAGGCATTGCCTGAGTAGACTCGGGCTCATCGAATATCCCGTGAAACGTAACCGACTCAGTGGGTTCGACTTCACCATTAACTTCTTCCGGATCGAAGACTGGCATTGCTGTCGTGTCTTGAGACGGATCACCAAATGGTTCTGCTAAATCAACTTTATTGCTGTCGTTAGCAACGAGCGTAGAGGCCAGTACCGTTTCCTCATCGGAATCGGAGAGCACGGCATCAACTTCGTCGTCGTTCATGAGGTCTTTAAATTCGTCAGGTGCTACCAGCGTTTCCTGAAGCACGGTATCTTCATCGTCGTCAAAACCGAAATCGACGGGCCCGGATGCTGCCGCGAGTTCTTCGCCAATCTCCAACTCTTCACTAGCGAGTGAGCGAATTTCTGCTGAAAACGAGCCTGTCTCGTCAGACGCGTTGTCGGTAGCAATATCCAACAGGTCTTCATCAGGTATTAATGACGCAACTCCTCGTGCCGTTTGGTCGCGGTCCATCAAGCCTGAACTATCGTCTTTCAGAAGCTCTTCCATCTCAACTTTAAGCTCGGAAGTGTCGAGCAATTTGTCGTGAGTGATGCTTTCAGAAATCATATCGGCATCGATCATTGCGCTCGGAGCGTCGTCTTCGTCACCAAGTCCGTCAAACAGCTGATCGAAATCTTCGTCGGCATCGTCCAACCCGGCATTGACGTCGTGAACAGCAAATTCGCCAGAAGTACCTTCGCTAACAGAAGTGACATCACCGAAATCCAGATCGATGCCTAACTTCTCAAGGTCCATCTCTTCTGTGTCTTCGCCAGACAAACTAGACGCCAGCGCTAATTCTATCTTCTCTTTAACGTCTTCAGTGTTCGCCGTTGGCGCGTCGTCGAAATCGTCAATCGAAACGTCTTCGTCGAAGCTAAAATCAAGTACGTTAGAGTCTGCGCCAGTTGCTGTCGGTGCGTCGTCGCTTGCGAACAGCGCACCTCCCAAATCGAGGTCTACAACGTCGTTGCCCCCTTCGTCCTGGCCACCAAACACGTCGGCGCCGCCAAAATCTTCAGCTTGAAAATCAAGACTACCCAGGTCTGTGTTCGCTGTTTCCAGCTGAAGGTCGACACTGTCGCCCATCAGGTCGCCACTGGCGTCGCCCGCAAACAGATCGTCATCCGGGCAAATTTGCTTGCCCATGATCATGATTTTTTCCCATTCGCCTGGGTGGGCCGAAATCATTTCTTGCGCGTCAGCCGCACCTGAGCGGAACTGGTCTTTATTGCCCCACACGAAGTAAATTTCGAGCAGTTTCATTTTATAGTCCAAGCGCTCCGGCTCTTGCTCGGACGCTTTTCCAACCAGCTCAGCGGCTTGATCGTACAAACCATAAGCCATGTGGAAATCGGCTTCGGACACTGCGTCGGACTGATCGAGCTTGACGCCCGTTTCACCCGCAAGGGTATCTTCGAACGGTGCGCTGTCGTCGACTGAACCTAACGCAGGAACCTGACCAGTTTCACTGGCATTAAAATCGATAGGTTTAAATGTACCGGTGTCTTCGAAGTACTCGACTTCGCGAGCGCCGATGTTGGCCGTGTCCTTAGCCATGGTTTGCTGTGCGACTTTATCGAGAGAGGCATCCAGGTCCATGTTGACGTCATCTTCTTCCTCTACTGGAATCGCGTCCCAAGGCTCTACCGACTCTTCACCCCGATTGCGGAACATAACGAACAGGGTGCCAAGGATGCCAAGCAGCGCAAGACCAGCCCAGAGAAAACCATTCTTTAAAAAGCCAAAGAACGAGCCACCTTCATCAGCACTTGTATCTACGACAACCGGTTTCTCAGCTGGCTTATTGGTCTCAAGCAGCGAAGCAGGGTCCGTTACGGCGGTTTCCGTGTCGACGCCCGTCTCGGTTGCGGTATCTACATCTGCCGTTACCTCTGTCTCTACAGGGTCTGACACGCCTTCGTCTACCAATTCGGGAACGGCCATTTCGACAGAAGCGTCAGTGGCCGCATCCTTAGCGAGCGATTGTTGTAACTCGGCAAGATCTGCGTTTTTCAAATTCAGTAGACGCCTGGTTTCTTCCAACTCGGCGCGAACGGTATCAAGTTCACTTGTCAGCTCGGCGTTTTCAGCAAGCTCTGTGGCGAGCAAGTCGCGCGCGGCGTTTAAATCGGCCGAACCGTCGCTAGAACCTGCGCCGGCGGTGCTACTGTCTGGAGCGACCAGTTTCAAACGTGTATTGCGTGTCACCGATCCTGACGTTGAAGCTACCCGATTGCCAGATGAGGCCACACGACCACCTCGCCAATCGGAGTTGTGCGCTACTACGACGCTGTTAGCATCGGAGCGCAATAAGTTTCTTACGGATTCAGAATCTGGAATTTGAAGAGTGGCGCCCTCTTTGAGCAAGTTAATATTGCCCATGAACGCTTCAGGATTAGCGCGGTAAATCGCGATCATCATTTGATTGATGGTTACGTCGTTCAGCTGAACACTTTTAGAAATATTCCACAAATTCTGATTTCGCTGCACGGGCCCATACGTTTGGCCGCTAATCGCAGGCTGCCGGTACACCTGTCTTGGCTCAGGCCCTGGAGCCGGTGCCGGTGCCGGGTTGGGTGCAATTTGACCAGACGTGGTTGACCGCTGGGCAGTGACACTTTGAGCAACATTCACTGGCGCCGCAATCGCTTGTTGGTTGAACACCGGCGGATCGAGCAATACGGTATATTCGCGAAGTAGTCGCCCGCTGTCCCAGGTAGCCTCCAGCAAGAAGGTAACGAAGGGCTCGGCAATGGGTCGCGTGGAGGTCACGTGGAGAACCGGCTGACCCGAAGCGTCGTTTCGGATGTGGAAATTCAGTGAATTCAAAAAGATCGGTCGATCCAGACCGTAACGAGCAAACGTCTCGTTCAAGGCGACTCGTGCCTCGAAACCGCGGAGTTCGCCACGTGAGGTCACTGAAATTGGAATTTCGGCCACCAACGGTTCGTTGAGTGCAGAATCGAGCTTAATCTCACCAAGCCCTAGCGCGAACGCTCCAACGTGTGCAGACAATCCCAATCCAACAAGTAAAAGCTTACGTAACATACTGATGCCTCAGTCCTACTGTAGTTATGTAAAGTTCGCCCACGCACTGCGTGGGTGCCCAATCCGTAAGATCGAGCTTAAACCTCATGCGTCTTATTAGTAAAATCGCCTAACTATAGCTTACAAATGATCTTTTACCAATATTTCAGCAATTTGTACGGTGTTTAAAGCCGCTCCTTTTCGTACGTTATCCGACACGACCCAAAAATTCAGACTACGCGGTTTCGAGATGTCTCTACGCAGTCGCCCAACGTACACAGGGTCTGTATCGGTTCCTTCCAGCGCAGCGGTAGGGTAGCCACCAAATTCCTGGCTATCCATCACTGTGACGCCGGGTGCTGCCTGCAGCAGCTCCGTCGCCTCCTCGACCGATAAATCTCTTTCGGTTTCGATAGTTACGGCTTCCGAGTGTCCAAAGAACACCGGAATTCGTACGGCCGTTGGATTTACCAGAATATCCGGGTCATGCAGAATTTTCTGTGACTCCCATACCATTTTCATTTCTTCGCGAGTGTAGCCATTGTCCTGAAAACTATCGATATGCGGCCATGCGTTAAAGGCAATTCTAGGTTCATCCGGGGCCAAATCGAGCGGCTGACCATTTAACAATGTGGCCGTTTGGCGAGCCAGCATTTCGGTCCCTTTACGGCCGGCACCCGAGACAGACTGATACGTGGCAACATTAATATGTCTAACCCGCGCTGCATCATGCAGCGGCTTTACAGCCACCAGCAGCTGCATGGTTGAACAATTGGGGTTGGCGATAATACCCCGATTTTTATAGTGTGCAATGTCCTCAGGATTGACTTCGGCAATGACCAAAGGAATGTCGTCGTCGTGGCGAAAATGCGACGTATTATCGATCACCACACAGTCCGCTTCGGCTG
Organism: Gammaproteobacteria bacterium; assembly: GCA_003228965.1. Taxonomy (GTDB): domain Bacteria; phylum Pseudomonadota; class Gammaproteobacteria; order Steroidobacterales; family SZUA-146; genus SZUA-146. The sequence goes on along the minus strand of QIGP01000400.1, from coordinate 2,593 downwards.
CAATGGGTGCGTACTGTGCCGACACGGACCCGCCTGCGGAAAAAAGCGCTACCTGGGCTTTGGAAAAATCGAAGTCGTCCAGAATTTCGACACGCGTGGACTTACCGCTAAAACGTATCACTTTACCGGCCGATCGCGAACTTGCAAGCAAGTAGAGCTTACCCACCGGAAACTTGCGCTGCTGCAAAATGTTAAGAATGGTTTCACCCACGAGACCGGTCGCGCCTGCGACGGCTATATCCACTGTTTGACTCACTTGCTACCTCTTCAATTCGGCCTGATTATCCGAATAATTTAATGCTTTCAAAAGACATTTTAATGTGTCGACCTGCACTCTATAGCGGCTTCAATGTAGTCGTCACATCGGCGTTTTGTGCGCGATGTCTTAAGTAGTGATCCATCAGCACCAGGGCCAACATCGCTTCATTAATTGGCGTTGCGCGCAAACCGACACACGGGTCGTGTCGACCATGGGTTACGACCTTCGTCGGGTTACCGTTTACATCTACGGTGTCGCACTCAAGACGCAAGCTGGAAGTCGGTTTGTAGGCAGTACTAACCACAATATCCTGCCCGGAACTGAGGCCACCCAATGTGCCGCCCGAGTTATTGGAGCGAAAACCTTCAGGCGTAATTTCGTCACGGTGCACAGTACCTAACTGCTCAACCGAACCGAATCCGGCGCCAATTTCAACACCTTTTACGGCGTTAATACTCATCATGGCGTGAGCAATATCGGCGTCGAGCTTGTCAAAGATTGGCTCGCCAAGCCCTACCGGAACTCCTGTTGCAATAACATCAAGTCGTGCGCCTACCGAGTCTCCCGACTTGCGTATGCTGTCCATATACCGTTCGCACTCTTCTATACGGGAAGGGTCGGGACAGAAAAAAGGATTATCGTAGGCACTCGGTGCATCGACGACGTCGAATTTCAAAGTACCAATCTGGCGTACATAGCCAAAGATGTGGATACCGAGCTTTTCGGCCAAGTACTTTTTGGCAATTCCGCCAGCAGCGACTCGCACAACTGTTTCACGCGCGGACGAACGACCACCCCCGCGGTAGTCGCGCAAGCCGTATTTCATGTAATAGGTATAATCGGCGTGCCCAGGTCGAAACTGGTCCTTGATTTTGGTGTAGTCCTTCGAGCGCTGATCGACGTTCTCAACCAGCAAACCAATCGGTGCGCCGGTGGTCCGTCCTTCAAATACCCCCGACAATATACGCACTTGATCGGGCTCTTTACGTTGACTCGTGTGTCGGCTTTGCCCGGTGCGTCTGCGTTCAACGTCACCCATCAGGTCTTCGGCGCTAAGCTCGAGCCCTGGGGGGCAGCCGTCTACTGTCATGCCAATCGCTGCGCCGTGGCTTTCACCGAAGCCTGTAACGCTAAATAATTTGCCAAATGAACTGCCTGACACTTAAATCCGTCCTGTCGTTATTGTGCGTTAACCAATTCTGCCGCAGACAGCACAAACACGCCGTCGCCACCCATTTCAAATTCTACCCAGTTCAACGGCAAGTCTTTCAATGCCTCGGCCGTTGCGTCCCTGCTTTCTCCCACTTCAACCACTAGCACGCCATCGGGAGTCAGGAAGCGAGCCGCGTCTTTAACTATGGCCTTGACCAACTTGAGACCGTTTTGCGCAGCTTCCAGCGCCATTTTGGGCTCGTGTAGATATTCGGCGGGCAGCGCGGCCATTGAGGAGGCAGGGACATACGGTGGATTGGTCACAATCAGGTCAAACGTTTGCTGCCCCAACGCGCCGTAGACGTCTGAGTGTAGCACCGAGACTCTCGATTCAAGTCCGTGTCTTTGCACATTGTCGCGGGCGACATCAAGGGCGTCGTTGCTGATATCGGTTGCAACTACTTCGGCATCGACGAAGGCGTAAGCGCAGGCGATGGCGATGCATCCGCTACCCGTACACAAATCCAAAATTCGTGCTGGTTCCGCAACTGGTAACCACGGCTCAAAACCCGTCTGAATCATTTCCGCCAACGGCGAGCGTGGAATCAATACGCGCTCATCAACGATAAAGCGCAAGCCTGCAAACCAGGCCTCGCCTGTCAGATAGGGAACCGGTACACGTTCTTGAACGCGTCTTTTTAACAAATTTAATACTTCGTCGCGCTCACAGAGAGTCAGGCGCGAGGCATAAAAATAGTCGGGTACTGCGTGATCAAGTGCGAGCGCCGCAAAGACCAGAGCACGCGCTTCGTCCGCCGGGTTATCGGTGCCGTGCCCAAAAAACACGTCCTTTGTACCCAGCACGCTACACCCCCAACGCACCCAGTCACCCACAGTCTCAAGCGTACTGGTGTGTTCTTTGGAAAACAGGTCTGGACTTGATTCGGCAGGCTGGCTCACATCGTGCTCCGACTGGGGACTGTTCTTTCACTACAAGGACGGGGATAATAACCAACCTAACGCGTCATTGTTATTCTTTGCGCTCACAATCATCAATCTTTGCTGGAAATCTTCCAGCAGCGTACCTTTTAGGATATGAATTTGTTCTCGAACAAACCACTCTTGCTGGGGCTCTGTGTCCTGGCCATATTAGCCGGGGCCGGGATCGCGCACCTGCAACGC
>QIGP01000331.1 GCA_003228965.1 Gammaproteobacteria bacterium | reverse complement strand
AACGAGTCCGAATAAACCCAGGAAAATCCTCTGCGACCCGCTTAGCTACCTTCTTGGCAATAAGCCCAAACCCCTCATGACTAGGATGAATCTCATCCGTCCAATCGGAAGATTTTAAAGTCCCCCGAGTATCCACGACCGCAAAGCGTTCCGGATAAGCCGCTTCCACCCGCATAAGCATCGCAAAAAACTCATCAATCACATACCGAACCAACCGTCGCTGAGAACGCTTCGAAGTAATCCCCTTCTTAATAAACACAGGCTCAAGCCAGGCTTTGCTTAAAACCAACGCACCAATTTTCACCGGTTGCCCGTTTACACTGGAGTAGTCGTAACTGTGCACGTAAATCCGACACTCAGGATTATACTTGTCCCTCGTTCTAATTAACTTGTGATACAACGTCTCCAACTCAAGAATCTTGTCATCCAGTGCTTCCTGCACAACACAGTCTTTCCAGCGCTTGCAGTTGCCTTTGTTTCTGATGAACTCGTCCATCGACTGTACAATGTCGTTGCCGCCTCCGCTGAACAGCAGCGCTTTGAATTTGCTTTTGTGACGGAACATGCGTTTGAGTTTTTGGTACTGGCGACCGTTTAACATGTCGTGCAGGCGGTCGCCGTGGTAGGAAATGCGTAGAAAGGCCATGCGTGCTTTGAAGGTGTACTGCAGGTGAGAGATGACGTTCATTCTCAAGAGTACGCCCGGGAAGGCGAACCACGAGTCGCCTTCGGTGATGACAGGTATCCAGTCCGGGTGATCCTTCATGTCCTGGTGCAGTCGGAAATAAGGATTGGCTGATATCAGCGCGTTGGTTGGCATACTCTGCTCCATGGTTCTTTGCGTGCGTGGAGGTTCCTCGCCTTGGAAGTGTAATCTAAGCGCGGTCCGTTAGTGAATCGGGTTTGTGAGGTTCTTGTGAACGCGGTTCGCTCTTTATTAGTAGTGCAGCTGAGCTGCGTCGTATAGGTTTCCTGTAACGGTTCCGTTTCTGCAGCATTTGTATCAGAATGACCTCTCAGGGACGAAAACCGCTCTTTATAATCACGGCACGTCTTGCTCACGCCAGGAAACTGATTGATGACATTTCTACCCGCACCCATTTTAGGCAGTATTACGATGCTGTTGTTTGTGCTGAACCTGACGCTCTGGATCATTCCGTTCTACATTCTCGGCTTCATCAAATTCCTTGTTCCCATACAGGCCGTCGGTCAACTGTGTTTCCGCGGGCTTGAGAAAAGTGGGGAGTCGTGGATTTGGTGCAACCGAAAATTGGTGAGCATTCTCAACATCGACTTCGACGTTCGCGGCGTAGACGGACTTGAGTACAACGACTGGTACCTGATTAGCAGCAACCACCAAAACTGGAACGACGTGTTTATGTTGCAGGTGGCTCTTAACCGACGCGTTCCGTTTCCACGTTTCTTTATTAAGAAAGAACTCATCTGGGTACCTTTGCTTGGGCTGGCCTGGTGGGCACTTGAACTGCCGTTTATGAAACGTCACTCTCGCGAAGAAGTTAAGGCTAACCCTAAACTTCGCGAAGAAGATCTTGAGACTACACGTAAAGCCTGTGCGAAACTTCGCACTCACCCAAGCTCGATGATTAACTTTCTGGAAGGCACGCGGTTCACTCCGGCTAAACATGCTGCTCAAAAGTCTCCTTACAAACATCTTCTGAAACCTAAAGCGGGCGGTCTGGCCTTTGTTCTTGCGGCACTAGGTTCTCAAATGAAAAACTATCTGGATGTCACCATTGCCTATCCACAGCATGTGAGCTTTTGGGATTTCATGTGTGGTCGCATGCGTAAAGTGGTGGTTAAAGTTCAACACGAAATCCTGCCCGACTGGATTTTTAGTGGCGACTACCTTAACGACAATGCGTTTCGTGAGCGCTTCCAAATTTGGGTAAACGAAAAATGGCAGGCTAAAGACATTGAACTGGGCGCGTTGATGAACGAACTTAAAGCGTTTAAGACTGCATCTTAAAGTAACGTTTTGGCGACGACGGCGTTGAGTAAGACTATACGTGACGGTGTGAACTCCGATCACCCGGGTAGTTCCGTTGGCTGGCTAGGCCATTTGGTGGCTTCAACTTCTCTCATTGAAAGTCGTTACAACTACCTGCGCGGATATCCAAGCGGAGGTACGTGCGGCAACACCGGTGCAAGTTGTGGTACTCGTATTTGAGGCGACACTTCGTCCTCAAACGAAAACGACGCCACGACAAATATTATCTACCACCAGGCCGACAGTTCCGGTGGTCAAAGTGGATCAGGAATGTATCTGTACACCGACCCTAGCTGTTCCGGCTGCAACTACGGCGCCTATGTAATAGGTATGCACAGAGCAGGTGGCGGTTCAGCGAACTCAGCTCGCCGCCTCACTTCCGGTGTTGCTTCGTTCATGCGCGCCTACAGTGTTAAACAACCTTAGCACACGCTGAATTTCTCTCGAGGGGCAACAAGGCTTCGAGTCTTCAAATGAATTGGCCTTGGCAGTTCAGCCAAGTACGTCCTTAACGACTTCAGTCAGCATTATGTTAATCAGCCCCATATGCTCCAGGTGCTCAGGTTTCATCACGCACGCTCGCAGCACGATTACGTGGTCCTGGTCCCAGTCTTCAATACACTGCAAGGCAGCACACATACTGTGAGGCGCAGAAGCCACTGCAAGGTGAAGCTCACGCTTAAACGCTTCGTCAAAGACTTTCTGAGAAAGCTCAGACGCCTGACTTGCGCTTTCACTGTTTACAATCCAGCAAACAATATCGAGCTGTGGTCCAAACAGCGGTGTGAAATACTCGCTCTCGTGCAGCCAGTAGTGAAACTCCATGGCTGCCTGACGGCACTGACTTAGTGAAGCAGCAAACTCGCCGTCCAGACTCAGCGGAAAGGCCTGCATAGTTGTCCACAGAGCGACCGCCGACGCTCCGGCTCTAGAACACTCCAGCGAAATTTCACCCAAGTGCAAATCGTTTGACGAGAAATAGGTGTACGGCGAATCGTGTTTGTATATACGCCCTACCGACGGATCTTTGAACAGCACACAACCACACCCATAGGGTTGTAGTCCGTGTTTGTGCGGGTCGATAACAACGCTGTCTGCTTGCTTAATAGCGTCGTAAGCCATCCGTGTATAAGGGTCGAGATTACTCGCCAACGTAAAGTAGCCACCATAGGCTGTGTCCACGTGCACTCTAAACTCGTAGCGTTTTCCAAGCTCTAGAATTTCCGGTAACGGGTCAACAGAACCTGCAAGTGTTGTACCTAGCGTGACAACCACTAGACCAATATCGCCTTTCTCAAGTTCCTGCTCCAGGGCTTTAACGTCCATAGCGCCAACGTCGTCTGTCGCCACACTACTTAACGGTATTTCCAAAACTTGCGACAACCGCGAATGAGTGTAGTGGCTTTGGTCGGATGCCAACACCGTACGACGCTCACTCTCTTTGGCAAGCTCTCGTGAAACCCACAGCGCTTCGAAATTTGCCATGGTGCCACCACCGCACAGGTGCCCCATAAACTCGTCCCACCCGAACATTTTGGCGATATCGGCAACGGCCTCTTTCTCCATTTTGGAGCTCTCGCGCCCTCCGTCCAACGCGTGGTTGTTGGGGTTAAGATTCATCGCCATTGTATAAGCGAGGTGAGCAACCGGATGCGGCGGCTTCAACATTTGTCCGATGTAGAACGGGTGCTGGTATGGGTAGTTGTTGTGCATTCGCTTGGCGGCTGCGACGAGCGCCTGCTCGTCACCCGCGCTGCCAAGGACGGCTGTGGTGGCTGGTAAGTGCTCAAAGCCTTCTTCCAGGGTTTGCATGCAGCTGGCTAAAGTTGCGAGCGCTTCTTTCGATAAATTCATAGTAGTTTTACTCAATCGTTAAATCATGGTGCGGGCACGGTCAAAGCCTGCGTGCACCCTTCATTGCTAAAGCATACCAAGCTCAATAGCTCTAAGCACCGCCCGGGTGCGGTCACGCACACCAAGCTTCGACAATATATTCGACACGTGGTTTTTAATCGTCCCTTCAGAACGCTTCAGGCCTTCTGATATTTCCCGGTTGCTGTACCCTCCCGCAACCAACCGAAGAACCTCAAGCTCTTTGGTAGTGAGGTCTTGTGGGTCGGGCAACGTATCAAAACTTTGTGCACTTGAGTCAACTGCACGCAACAACGTGTCGGTAATGGCGGGGCGCACCATTGTGCCGCCGTCGTGCACGTGCTTAATTGCGTCAATCAAGTCTTCGAGCGAAACGTCTTTAAGCAGGTAGCCGCGTGCACCGGCGCGAATGCCTTGCAACACCAGTTCGTGGTCGTCGAACGTTGTAAGAATAATCACCGGAGACGACAACTTCTCTTCAACCATCTTCTCAATGGCTTCAATGCCGTTCATTTGAGGCATTTGAATATCCATTAACACAACGTCGGGTTTGTGTTCTCGAACTACGTCTACCGCTTCTTTACCGGTCGACGCTTCAGCAACTACTTCTACTTCAGGCGACAGCTCAAGCAAACTGTGAATTCCGTCGCGGACAAGTTTTTGGTCGTCCACCAGGACAATGGAAATTTTCACGTAAGTGCTCCCTGCGGTAGCTCAACGTCTATCGTAAAAGACGGGGACCCGGTTAGTGTAAGACGGCCGTTCAGTTTTTCAATACGCTCGCGCATTCCGGCAAGCCCGTTGCCGGGCGTTATGTGTTCGCTCGCTCGGCCATTGTCCTTAATTTCAAGACGCAGCACGCCCCGATCTTGCCACAGCCGAATCCAGCTTTCACTTGCACGTGCGTGTCGTAGCGTGTTGGTCACCGCTTCTTGTACACACCGCACTATGGCTTCAGAAATAGACACGTTGGTCACCACAAGGCCCGGCTCTACTTCAAGGTGAACGTTCAGCCCGGGCACGTCTTCCACCAGGCGTTGCAGTGCACCTCCAACATCCAGAGACTTGTGCTCTCTTAGCGTGGATACTGCTTTGCGTACGTCGCTGAGCAATTGTTTGGATAACTCGTGGCACTGGTCCACTTTGTTTTTAACCTCACCGTCGGCCAGGCGGCTTGCCACTTGCAAGTTAATCGCAAGTGCCGTCATGTGATGGCCCAGCTGGTCGTGCAAGTCTCGGGAAATGCGGGTGCGTTCGTTTTCTTTAGCGGCGTCTGCGAGCAGTTGCTGCGTGGCCAGAAGTCCACGATTCAGCTCACGTGCGTGTTGAGTCGCGTCTTCAGCTTTTCGTGCGGTCAGCGAAGAGAACAGGGCGAACAGATGAAACGTACCATACAGCAGCACCTCTATAAGAGGATCCTGCGAATCCCAGCCGAAACGCTGGATCAAATACCACCCCACCACGGTCGCGAGCAACAGGCCAAGGCTTGAACGAGTACCAAAGTAGAACGGCAACAACGTCATCCACATGATGCTGTAGATGGGCAAAAACGAAATGGGGAAGCGCCAGCCGAGCACAAAGACGACAGCAATCGCGAACAGCAAAATCAGATAGCCCTGCCAGCGCCGGCCGTGAGCCATATGCTCTTTGACACTCGCAACCATTAGCCCAAGAAAGCTGACCTGCAGCAAGACGAACTCGGTCATGCGTTCGTTGTAAGGCGTGCCCGCATCCTTCATAAGAAGCATACCGAGGCCAAATACGACGCTCCAGGTAAACAGGGCAGCGAGGGGAAAAAGTCTATTGTCCAAATTTGCTTTCATGCACCCATTATCCACATTCCGGGCCTGGGTGTTATAGGCCAAAAGTCATGGTTCTAAATCATGACTTTTCACACTACTGACAGCGGCCAAGGCTCGGTAAAATAGGTTCAGGATTTGGAGAAACCCCATGACACAGCTATATAAACTACTTTTACTCGCCCACGTCGCCGCCGGCATGGTCTCGCTTATTTTGTTTTGGATTCCGATCATGGCCAAAAAAGGCAGTAAAAACCACATACGCAGCGGCCACTGGTACGCCCGCTGCATGTATCTGGTGGCAGTTTCGGCCCTCATATTAAGTGCTGCAGTCTTGTTAGACCCCATCGGCGTCAAGCGCCCAGGTGTCAACCTGACCACCGAACAGGCCTACGCCATTGCCGCTCAGAGCCGCGGTTTGGCCTTATTCTTGTTCTCCATTGGCCTGTTAGTGGTCTGCAACATCCGCCACGGTCTTCTGACTCTCGGCGACAAGCTCACCCGGGTAGGCGTGCGTTCAGTCAATCACACAGCGCTAAATATTGCACTAAGTGCGTTAGCATTTATTCTAGCTTATGTCGGCTACAGAGAATCTAGCGCGCTTTACTTTATCTTCTCTGCACTGTGTGGGTTCACCGCCGCCAGCAACCTTCACTACGCCTGGAAAGAAAGCATAGACCGCAGCGGCCGTATTCGCTCCCATCTGACATCCATGATTGGTGCGGGCATCGCTTCTCACACAGCCTTTATGGTTTTCGGAGCCAACCGTTTTCTAGGCGAGTTGTTAACCGGCAGTTGGCAACTAGTTCCCTGGATAGCACCCGGTGTTATCGGCGGTATCATTATCAATGTGCTTTCACGCCGCTACGTGCGTAAACCAAAACCTGCAAGGAGCACTTAATATGCGAACATTAGTAATTTCACTGGCTCTACTGGTTTGCCTGCAAGGTGCACACGCACAGTCCACGCTCCTGCCAGGCGAAGCGGCTTTTGATTTAGGCGACTTCGCCAAAGCGCGTAAAGAGCTTGCGGCGGAACCTGGTTTTGGCACACAAGCTTCGCTAGTGCTCATGCAAACCCGAATAGAACTTGCTGAAAACAAGCTAGACGAAGCGCGCAAACTTGTCGACAAAGTAATAGAGACCGACTCAAACAACGCGTTGGCCTACGCTCTTCGCGGCCAGTTGTACGGAATGAAAGCCTCGCGTGCCAGTCTTTTTCGGGCAGGCGGCTACGCCAAAAAGTCACTCGCTTCTTATGAATCAGCATTGGAACTAGACCCTGACCTTGAAGAAGCGCTGGTCGGGTTGATTCGCTACAGGCTCAGCGCACCTACCTTGTTCGGCGGCAGCATCGACAAAGCGTCGAAAACAGCCGAACACCTTAAGCAAGTGAACCCCGTAGACGGAGGCCTTGAACTGGCTGCCATTTACGGCAAGCAAAAAGAAGACGTTCGGCGAGTTGAATTGCTGCAGCAAATTGCCAAAGACCACCCACAAGATCCACGTGCCTCGGTAGCACTTGGATTTATCGAACAAGCCTCTCGCAACTACGACCAAGCGGGAGACTACTTTGCCGCAGCGGTTACCGCAGCAAGTAGCTCACCTGAGCACACCTACTCAGCGCAGGCGGCTCGCTACCAAATGGGTCGTACGGTAGTGCTGTCCAAAAGTGACAGAAAAGCAGAAGTAGAAAAAGGCATTGCCGTGTTGAGTGATTATCTGGCCGGCCCCTGGTATGGAGATTTGCCAGATTTTGAATGGGCGCACTATCGCCGCGGTTTACTCTACGAACGACTCATTGACAAGAACGCAGAAGCCGAGCAAGACTTTACGCAGGCCGCCAAAACAGACGACCGCGATTTACAGCGGGCACTGGGTAGTCGCTAGGTTTATTGCAGGCGCTGCGGAACAAGTCTTCCCGGGTTCAAACCTTGGAAAACTTTTTTGTGTCTACTTAAAACGTTCGCCTACGTTAAGAAGCTTGCCTTAAACGATTCAACAGACGAGAGGCTATGGTTGCCGTGTAATAACACGACTTAATTCACCGGGAATAGCGCGCTCACCAAGAGCGCGTTGTTACTGCGGTGTGACGTTCGCTGCCTGCAGGCCTTTTTCGCCGTCGGCTACTTCCATCGTAACTTGCTGCCCTTCTGCAAGGGTCTTGCGACCTTCGGCATTAATTACGCTGTAGTGAACAAATACGTCTTGACCGTCATCCTGGCCAATGAACCCAAACCCTTTAGCGTCGTTGAACCATTTTACGACACCAGAAACTACTTGATCTGTCATGCTTAGCTATCTTTCCTATGGTTTAAATCGAACTTACGTTAAAATATTAGTGACTCTCTTATACGACAAAAATAACCAAAATGGTACTTGGCAAATTGCTTAATTTCGGTTTAACTTTGTTGCAAAGGTTTGCAGTATTTTAGTGTAATTTCAGGTCCTAAACTAAAATGCCCACACTGCATATTCCAGGTTGTCAGGACCTTGAAAATGGAAACGACGCCCACCCGGAAATTCAAAAACGGGTTTGCTGATTGTTCCACCAAGCTGTTCCACACGTGCCTGAGTAGTGTTGATATCCTCAGAGAAAAACACCACAAGAACCGCGCCTTTGTGCGGAATTTCGTCGGCTTTCACGCGATGGAAACCACCATTCAATCGACCATCGTCGAACGCCACATAGTCTGGACCATAGTCCGTGAAATTCCAGGCAAAAAGCCCAGTAAAAAAAGCCTTATTGGCTTCAAGATCGCTTGCCACAATTTCGATGTAGTCGACGCTATTGATCGTGGGCGTGTAGGCCATGATGATTCCTTTAAAAATAAGTATCAGTGTTAAATACTAATACGTTGCTGGGCTTACAGGAAATTTCGAACTGAAAAACAGATTAAAAAGGGAAAGCTGTGGTATTCCCAACTGCTACATCATAACCCAGTCCTTGGCGCCGCGATTATTTTATACGTCGAGGCTATTTAGTACGTCATTGCGAGTGCGAAGTGCGCGGCAATCTCTTAACGTAACGTGACATAACCGATTGAATCCGCACCCCAAGAGTACTTCCATGCATGGTCCTTCGGACCAAGCGGGTGCGCAATGACGGGGAGTTGTTCTTACACAAGCTTAAAATTAGTGCCATTCAAACCTGTCCACTTTTACCTCAACCGATCCGATAGTGCGAATTGTCTGATCACAAAACAGGTCCAATGGTCGCGATTACGTTATTCCAAATGCGGCGATAGACGGGCCATGAGAGTACATCGGCTAACCGAACAGTACTAGATTGAGCAATGTAATCGTGCTGCCGGTTGCGCACGGTGTTAGTGGTCACCACATCCTGCAACAGGATATTATTCTCGTAGTTCAGGTCAAAGCTGCGAAGATCCAAATTGGTCGATCCAAGAAATGTGACCTTACCGTCAATAGTCAACGTCTTCGAATGCAGTAAGCCACTGCCAAACTCGTAGATGGTCACGCCAGCGGTTAGCAGTTTTTTATAGTAGCTTCGACTGGCGGCGGCGACAACCCAAGAGTCATTGTTCTTCGGGAATATCAGCTTTACTTGAACACCTCTATGGACTGCGGAACATATAGCCTCCAACAACGTCGCATCAGGTACGAAATATGGCGTCGATATAATCAACTCGCTCTTCGCTGACTGTAATAGTGTGGTAACGAGTTGGGGCGTAGCGCCTCTTCGTTCTGTCGGGCCATCACCCATGATTTGCGCAGGAAAGCCGTTCTCAATTGCTTTTGTATTGATAGAAAACTCGTTCAACGCCGAGTCACTGTATTGCATCCAGTCACTGGCAAAAAGCAACTGATTCTGCGCCACAACTGGCCCTTGCACACGGAGCATGATATCGACCCATGGAGCGTATTTTGCCTTAACCTGGAACTCGGGATCCGCACAATTTTGACTGCCACAGTAGGTTATCCGGCCATCTATGACCGTAATCTTGCGATGGTTGCGAAGATCCAGGCGACTCTTGATGATGGTGCGAATGGGATTGTCAATCGGTAGTGCAACTTTCACCTGTACACCGGCCTCACGCATTTTGCACCACAATGCTGATTTCACCATCGCCCTGGACCCAAGCCCGTCAGCCATTGCACGACACGTTACACCACGCTTAGCCGCTCTTATGAGAGCATTTGCGGTATTCGTACCGGTCTCATCATTCAACCAGATGTAATAGAGCACATGCACATGATCAATCGCGCCATCGATGTCTTCTAGCA
>QIGP01000020.1 GCA_003228965.1 Gammaproteobacteria bacterium | reverse complement strand
AATGCCCGAGCTTGTTGCCATTTTGCACAGTCTCGTGGGTGCCGCTGCGGTGCTTGTAGGTTACGCCAACTTTATGGACCACGAGTGGACCCTGGTAGGCATTGATAAAACCATCCACGACATTGAAACGTACCTTGGCATTCTCATTGGTGCCGTGACCTTTTCAGGCTCTGTGGTGGCTTTTGGCAAACTCAGCGGACGCATCACCAGCAAGCCGTTGATGCTGCCAGCCAGGCACTGGCTTAACCTTGGTCTGTTAGTAGCCGTGGTGATAACGGGCAAATTGTTCCTGGACCAGTCTGCCGCAGGCGACGGCATGACTCCGATGCTCATCATGACCTTCCTTGCCCTGTTGTTTGGCATCCACATGGTGATGGCCATCGGCGGAGCGGACATGCCAGTTGTAGTTTCCATGTTGAACAGCTATTCAGGCTGGGCAGCGGCGGCCACGGGTTTCATGCTAAGCAACGACCTGCTGATTGTGACGGGCGCGCTCGTGGGTAGTAGTGGTGCGATTCTGAGCTACATTATGTGCCGCGCCATGAACCGCAAGTTCTTTTCGGTGATTGCCGGAGGTTTTGGCGCTAAAAGTGGCGGTAGCGGTGGTGGCGCAGAAGAAGAACAAGGCGAAGTCATGCCTATTCTTGCCCCTGAAACCGCAGAGCTATTGCGCGACGCCAAAGACGTGATGATCATTCCGGGTTACGGCATGGCGGTGGCTCAGGCTCAACACACCGTTTTTGAAATCACTAAAGTTTTGCGCGATCGTGGCGTCAAAGTGCGTTTTGGTATTCACCCGGTGGCGGGCCGTATGCCTGGTCACATGAACGTGCTGTTAGCTGAGGCTAGAGTGCCTTACGACATTGTATTTGAGATGGAAGAAGTCAACGAAGACTTTCCGAAAGTCGACGTGTCGATTGTGATTGGTGCTAACGACATTGTGAACCCGGCGGCTCTTGAAGAGCCTGACAGTCCTATTGCCGGCATGCCCGTTCTTGAAGTGTGGCACGGCGACACAACCATTGTGCTCAAACGCAGCATGGCCACCGGCTACGCCGGTGTGCAGAATCCTTTGTTCTTCAAAGACAACACTAGAATGCTGTTTGGCGATGCGAAGGAAACGCTGGACGAAGTGCTAAAACACCTGCGCCAGGACTAGAAGTCCGGTAGGCGCGCCGAAGGGCGGCGGCCGCAGAATGAAGCGAGCTTAGCGTTCGCCGAAAATCTTGCGGTCGTTCGCCTTGGCGAACATGTCGCCCATTTCAACGGTGCCGCCGTTAACGACGTACGGAAAAACCAGCGTCATCGACAAACCAGTATGGTGGTCCAGAGCCACCGCAATAGCGGGTATCGATTCGGATTGGCCTGGCGGTACAACAAAAACGTTCGAAAGCACGGCTGTAGCAAAGTACTGCTTGTTCTCTGCGCCAATACGCAGATTGATGTCGAGCAGGTCTATGACGTCCTGCGCAGCTGGCTGGTCTTCGTTGAGGCCGTCAATGCCCGACAAGGTAACCACTTCCTGAGCCTCTTTCATGGCGCCTCCAAACGGGAAAAACTCACCGTGTGCCAGCAGCAGGTCTTCGGCTATAGGCAGAAGCTTGTTTAACATGGTTTGAATGTCGGTTTCGGAGGTGGACGTTACGGTTGTGGGCTCTGTATCGGCAATTGTCATTGGCGCGAACAGGCACCAGGCGGCTAAAGCGTAAATCATCGATTTAAACATAGGGATTCTTTGGGGCAATGCGAAAACGCTAGTGTAACTGCTTTGCGCCCAGCTGTTGAGCCTGTACCGTAAACGAGTGTCAAGAGTGAAGAATACCGCGTATTTTACGATCTCATGCAACCTGTGGCCGTAATGTTGGTGTGGTCGCGCTCGTGGGGAAATCGGGCAAGACAGGCCCTGTTGCGACCTTTGGCTTTGGCTTCGTAAAGCGCCTTGTCGGCGCGCCCGAGCCACTCTTTCGACACCTCGCCACTGACCAGTTCCGCAACGCCCACTGAAATAGTGACGGTGACGTCATTGCTACAAGGTTGCGATGCAACGAACTCGCGTAAATCTTCGGCAAGCAGTGCCGCATTTCGAATGTTTTCGTTGTTTACGATGACTACAAACTCTTCGCCGCCAATCCGGTACAGGCTATCGCTTTGTCTAATGCGCTTGGATATGCGATCGCTCACGGCGACTAGTACTTCGTCACCGACATTGTGACCGTGCTCATCATTAATTTTTTTGAAACTATCCAGATCAATAAGTAACAATGAGCAGGGTGTTCCGATGCGGCTGCGTAACGCCGTCACGCGAGTCATTTCAAGTAACAATCCGCGGCGGTTGCCGGTTCCTGTCAGCGGGTCGCATGCAGCAAGGTCCATGAGCTGTTGCTGCTGAACTCGTGTTTGGGAAGAAAAGCTGTAGGCAACGGAATTGGTAATGAGTAGGGTTACGAGCACTGCCCCGAGCTCGGCAAGTTCCATCTGAGAAATAAGGGGTGGCAGTAGGGCCACGACAGCAAAGAGCACGAGCACAAGAGCTTCTTTGGGCTTTAGGAGATAAAACGCCACCATCAGTGCCGGATAAGTCCAGAACACTTGCATGGGCCCTTTCAGGTAGACCGTTAGCAGTGCTCCGGCTGTACACAGAATCGACAGGTAGATGCTGGCCGAGCGGACTTTGTGAGTTCGAAAAACGAACACAGCTAACGAGGCCATGGACACCACAATTAAGGTATCTATGAGGCCGATAAGCCATTCCCCGCGAAGTACGCGCATGATCGCAAAGGGCAGTACGCCCAATGTTCCGACGGCACAGAGAATGAGTGGTACTACTTCTTCAGGCTGAATTTTTTGTATACGCATAGTGTTTGTTTGAGTACGCGCCGTTTCCTTCGTCGCGACCACCGCCGCTTTTTAGAAAAGAAAAGGTTGTGTCCGTAATGGACAGGTTTTTACGACGTACTGCAATTGCCCCCAGGCCATAGTGCTGTCCAATAAGATAAGCGATACGAATAGCGCAAAACCCTCACCTATTTCACAAAAAAGACAATTCTTGAGAGAGATTAGGGGAAATGCCTGCGCGATGACATCAAGCTTCTAATGGGTAAGCGGTTTTTGCAATTTTTGGTGCGATGGGGTTTCGTATTGAAACAGGGTTATGTCAAATTGGTGGTGAGCTGTACTAAGGGTAATGCGCAATTTGCGCTAAATAAGGTCTCGCTCGGGGAAATCGATTGCGGTTCGAGCAACGCCGTTCACAGCGTTTGTCATGATGTTCTTAACCACTTGGCCCACAACTTCAATCACTTCAGCTTCGCTCAGGCCCGCTTCAAGCGCACGGCGCACGGCAGAATTGTCGCCGTGGCCATGGTTGCCGTTTACCGAAATTGCCAGTGTTAAAATAGATTGCTCACGAGGATCTTCAGAATTCCCTTTTTGAGCTTCAATGATTTCCTCGTCGGCCATACCGAGACCAGCCGCAATTTTCGAATGCGCTGACACGCAGTATCCGCAGCTGTTGTCATTGCCGACGACCAGAGCAATTTTTTCGTTGAGCGCAGGGCTCAGAGTGCCTTTGGAAAGCTCGCTGCTTAAGGCAAACAGAGCCGCTAACGTTGAAGGTGATTGAGCCATGGCCGCGTAAAGGTTGGGAATCATTCCCATTTTAGTGTTAATGCCTTCAAGCAGGTCACGGGCTTCGCCTTTAGCTGAGTCAAGGTTTACGAGTTTAAATTGAGACATAGCACTCCCTTGCGCTTAGCCACGTGTAAGCGCCGACTTAATAATGTGCCAACTAACGCCGACGCGGTCAACTTGATTTAAATGTGCGACAAAAAAAGTAAGTTTTTGCAGGACAAACGCTACTTTTCTATTTAGTGTCATCCAAACGCAATGTGCCGCTGCGCACTTCGCCGAGCTGATTTGCCTGCCAGTAATCTAGAGAATCGGCATTGAGGCAGGTGAGCCACTGCTCACCATAGGCGTAAGTATCAATAAATACGGTGTGGCCACAGTCGCCAGGTTCGCCGTCGAACTGCGTAGTGTGGCCGCATACAACCACATGATCCTGGTTGTAAGCGCGGGGTTTAGCAACCTTTTTCCAGTAGAGTGTTCGGTCGTCCTGTTCGTCGAGAGGGCGTTTGGGTTTAACCCCGGCGTGCACAAATATGTGCGTGTTGTCGGCAAAATACGGAGCCGTATTCTCAAGAAATTCCCAGTGTGTGTCGGGAATGAAATTAGTCCAGTCGGCGCCGTCTTCGTATTTATAGGAATGGAGTGTCTCTTCACCGCCAAAATGCTGCCACGAAAAAAACTTTTCAGCGCTGTCGCGAGCATCGAGCATCATGACTTCGTGATTGCCGCGCAATGTGACCAATTGGGATGGACCCGTATAATTCAGGGCCCAATCAATGACGCCTTTCGAGTCGGGGCCACGGTCAACATAGTCTCCAAGCAGAATCAGCGTGTCGTCTTCCGTTAGAGGCACGCTTCCCACAAGACGTTCAAGAGCAACCCGACAGCCGTGGATGTCACCTATCGCATAGGTTGACATGGTGATGAATCCAAAGAGTTCAAAGCGGCTATGCGGGTCCACATGGGTGGAGAGGTCACGCGTTAAGATCGGGAATGAGTGCGCTTTCCATGCGGGATATGTTGTCTTTCAAATACAGTTTGCGTCGCTTAAGCCTGCGCAACTGTAGTTGATCGACGCTTGGGTCTTCGGTCAATGAAATAATCATCGTGTCGAGGTCGCGGTGAGCGACGCGCAGCTCTTTGAGCTTTACACGATTTTTAAAACAGTTGGTGTCGATTGTCATAGTGTCCGTTTTCCTGCCACCCGGATTTTATACATGGCTGCTGTTTAAAGCGGTCAGTTCAGTACGTAATTCTACACCTGAGCTGCGCTTGGCCACATATGAATTTACAAGATTAATCAATTGTTCTTGGTGCGGCGCAATAAAGATGCCCTGTTAATGAATTTCCCGCGCCTGTAAACCGAGGTTGATCAAGTTGTTACCCGCGAACACGACAAATCCCTGCATGCGGTTTTCACCATTCTCGCTGTAGTCGAAAACAAACACTCGGCGAAACCTCAGCCCTTTGGCCGTGTTGACTACGCCAAGTTTGGCGAACGACACCGTGCCGTCCAGAAATTGCACTTCGGCTTGCCGGCAGCCCTGTTGCGCTACCGTGTTGGCAAGCTGACGTATTCTCATGGTGTCGTACCAAAACCAGGTCGCAGACAGCAAGGCCAGCAATATGACGTAGGGCAGCACGCTCAGTCCCTGGACGTAAGGTATTGCAACCAGTCGACTGAAGAATCACCAATGACAAAAAAGTGCGGGTTCAAAATGTTTTCTTTGGCGTTGTACAGCACGTTTTTGCCTTCCAGATCCACGACCTTGCCACCTGCCGCCGCCACCACAGCATGCGCGGCGGCTGTATCCCACTCAGATGTGGGGCCCAGACGAGGGTACAAATCGGCATGGCCTGACGCGACCAGGCACAGTTTCAGTGAGCTGCCCATGGGGGTCATCTCGTGTTCACCAAGACGTGCGAGATAGGCGTCGAGAAGCTCTGCGCGATGCGAGCGGCTGCCGACGACAATGGGAGTAGATGGGGCGTCGCGTACCGAAATCGGTGCGCGCGAGCCATTTTCTATGATATGCGCGCCTGCATTCAATCCGCCAAAGTAGGTAACATCAGTGACGGGCACGTGAACAACCCCCAGCACCGGTCTGTGTTGGTGAATTAGTGCAATGTTGACCGTGAATTCGCCGTTACGTTTGACGAATTCTTTGGTGCCGTCGAGAGGGTCTACCAGCCAGTAGGGGTCCCAGCTGTTGCGCTCTTCCCACGGAATAGTTGCTGATTCTTCAGATAGAACCGGTATGTCCGGTGTCAGTGCATTGAGGCCTGCTTCGATATAGGTGTGAGCCGCGAGGTCGGCCGCGGTGAGCGGGGACTCGTCGGCTTTGTGTTGAACTTCAAAATCGGAGTTATATATGTCGAGAATTTTCGTTCCCGCACCAGAGGCAATTTCGACTACTGGTTCCAACCAATCTATGTACTGCACAGCGCACTTCCTTAACCGTGGGTTATCCCGCTAGTATAGCCAACATGACCACTACATTCCCGCAACGCGAGTGTTGGCGACCAATGCGCATCCTTTCATTTTGGCAATTAAACAAGCCGAAGTTCAGGTTCAGCGCTATTTTGACCGTGCCGTCACTTCGCACGACTACGACGCGCCCAAAGAGTATCCGCAGTTTTGGCAGGCGTTGGAGCGCAGCTTTGGCATAGACCCTGGCAACACCGTCTTGGTCGATGACAGTATTCAAGTGTTGGAAGCTGCGCAAAAGGCAGGAGTGAGGCATCTGATCGAAATCATGCACCCCGATTCCCAGTTTGCAAAAACAGGTAGTGTAAAAGAATTCGGCGTGTCGGTTATTGAGGTTGAGAGCGTGGCAGAAATTACGCCGCTGTTAGCCTGAGTTCCGCGTAAGCTTTGCCTGTGCGCCAAAATAGCCTCAAGCGCCAAGCCAGACGGTTTTGTTTATTTGCTGCTACGCCTTCGCGACGAAGAACGGTTACCACCGCCGGGTTTGCTCGGGCCGCCCCGACCGCCACCACTGCGTCGTCCTGTAGGTCGCGGCCTACGTTTGATGACGGGAATCGTAATGTTGTCGGCAAGAAGTTCCTGCTCGACGGGCTTCATGGGTATACGGTAGCCCACAAATTTTTCAATGTCGGGCAGTCCCTGGGCGTAGTTTTCACAGCCAAAGCTAATCGCGGTACCGTCCGCCCCGGCACGAGCCGTACGGCCTATGCGGTGGACGTAGTCTTCGGGGTCTTGTGGCAAGTCGTAGTTGAACACGTGACTTACGTTGTCGATGTGCAGTCCACGCGACGCCACGTCGGTACCCACCAGAATTTGCAGTTCACCACTTTGAAATTGGGTGAGCATGCTCATGCGCTTTCTCTGCGGCACGTCGCCTGAGATGGCCAGCGCGCTGAAATTGTTGGCCTGCAACGTAGCCTGGACCAGCTCCGCAGCACGCTTTGTATTTACAAACACCATGGTTCGACTGGGGTCGGTTTTGCGCAGAATGCCGATTAACAGGCGGAGTTTTTCGTCGTTAGCCGGATAATAAATGATCTGACTGATACGATCGGCCGCGACGGACTCGGCTTCAATCTGAATGAGTTTGGGGTCGTTCATGTGCTCGTAGGCCAGCTCCAGAACGCGCTGGGAAAGAGTGGCCGAAAACATCAGGTTGAGGCGCTGCTCCGGCTCGGGGAGTCGGCGCAGTACGTAACGGATGTCTTTGATGAAGCCCAGATCAAACATGCGGTCTGCTTCGTCCAGAATAACCACTTGAATGTGGTTCAGGCCAAAGACTTTTTGCTTCAAGTAGTCGATGAAACGGCCGGGTGTGCCGATGAGCACGTCGCAGCCGTCTTCAATGTCTTTACGCTGTTTTTCGTAGTCGGTGCCGCCGAAGGCCAGGCATAAACGGTAGTCGCAGCCTTTGTTCAGAGTGACAGCATCGTTGTAAATTTGAATGGCCAACTCGCGCGTCGGCGCTAAAATCATCGCGCGGGGGTCATTTTTGCGCCGATTGTCGTTCGGGGCGTTCAGTTTCATTCGATTCAGCATTGCCAGCAGAAAGGCGGCTGACTTACCGGTGCCGGTCTGCGCCTGGCCAGCGACATCGCCACCGGCAAGGGCCAGTGGGAGGGCGTCTGCCTGAATCGGCGTGCAAAATTCAAATCCTGCGGCTTCAACACCTTTTAAGACATCTGGGTGCAAATTCAGGCTGGAAAAGGCGGTGTTGGATAAATGTTTGGAGGTCATATTAAGGCCAAGTATTGTTTTTATGCATAAAAGGCTTGCATCTTAGGTTCGTTGCAGGCCAAAATAATGTCTACAACAGCTTCGCCGACTCTATCGCGGGGCGACAAACAGGCAGCGCAGGTAAAACATCCGGATCATTGTGCCTTATCCGGTTCGCGCCGTCACTGTTAATACCAGACCCCTTATTTTAGCCCCCACGTCTAATCGCCTTCTCAGGGTTCCTAGTTCTAATTTCAAAGACTACGTTTACGTTTTATTTCGGAGGACTATCGCAGTGAGCGATCAAAACCAATCAAGCCAGTCTCTGGCTGCTCCAATCAACACAACACAAGCCGATTTTGAAGCGGATGTGCTTAAATCCGACGTTCCGGTACTGGTCGACTTTTGGGCCGAGTGGTGTGGTCCATGCAAGATGATTGCTCCTGTACTTGATCAAGTCGCCAGCGAGTACGCCGGCAAAGTCAAAATCGTCAAAGTTAATATTGACGATCATCCCCAGATAGCCGGCCAATTTGCCGTGCGCAGTATTCCGACCTTGATTCTGTTCAAGAACGGTCAGGTTGAAACGCAGCATGTCGGTGTTATCTCCAAGGGCAAACTTATTGCAACTCTGGAAAATTCATTGTGAGAGGCTACTTAGGCAGCTCCGCTCGCGGTGCAGGCAAAGGCACCGAAGGCCCTAAAAAGAATACTCGCCGCCCACCAGGTGGTGACAACAAGAAATCTCAGTCTCAGGCTGGCAACAAAACCCGGCGAAAGCGCAGGCCCAAGCGCGAAGATTTTGACGACGAAGATTTGGGTACCGTAGGAGAAGAGGAACTGGCGCTTAGTGAAACCGCCATGAAACTCTCCGACCTTAAAATCAAACCCATTGCTGAGCTGGTCGAGATGGCCAACGAAATGGATGTTGATGGTACTGCTCGACTGCGTCGCCAAGACATAATATTCGGTATTTTGAAAGCCCAGGCTGCCAAAGGCGAAGACATTTGGGGCGACGGCGCATTGGAAATTTTGCAGGACGGTTTCGGCTTCCTGCGGTCAGCTAACAGCTCATACCTTGCAGGTCCCGACGACATTTACGTCTCGCCCAGTCAAATTCGCCGTTTCAGTTTGCGCACCGGTGACACGATTTCCGGTTTGATTCGACCGCCAAAAGAAGGCGAGCGTTATTTTGCTCTGCTTAAAGTTGGCCAAATCAACATGGACAAGCCTGAGAACGCGCGCAACAAAGTGTTGTTCGAGAATCTCACGCCACTGTTTCCGCGTGAACGCCTGAAAATGGAAATCGGTAACGGTAGTACCGAAGATCTCACCGCTCGTATTATCGATATGGCTGCGCCAATTGGTAAAGGGCAGCGTGGTTTGATTGTGTCGCCGCCGAAAGCCGGTAAAACAATTCTGTTGCAAAATATTGCGCATTCAATCACTCACAATCACCCTGAATGTCGACTGATTGTACTGCTCATCGACGAGCGTCCTGAAGAAGTCACCGAAATGGCGCGCTCTGTGCGCGGCGAAGTGGTTTCCAGTACGTTTGACGAACCTGCCAGTCGTCACGTTCAAGTGGCCGAAATGGTCATCGAAAAAGCCAAGCGTCTTACTGAGCACAAGCAGGATGTGGTTATTCTACTCGACTCGATTACGCGTTTGGCGCGTGCGTACAACACCGTTGTACCGTCGTCAGGCAAAGTGCTCACCGGTGGTGTCGACGCTAACGCGCTGCACAGACCCAAGCGATTCTTTGGTGCGGCACGTAACATTGAAGAAGGCGGCAGTCTCACCATCATCGCCACAGCGTTGGTCGACACCGGCTCGCGTATGGACGATGTGATCTTCGAAGAGTTTAAAGGTACCGGTAACATGGAAGTTCATCTGGACCGCCGAATTGCCGAGAAGCGTGTGTTCCCTGCGATTAACATCAATCGTTCGGGTACGCGTAAAGAAGAGCTGCTTACCGATCCGGTAGAGCTGGCCAAAATCTGGATTTTGCGCAAGCTACTCCATCCGATGGACGAGATTGCGGCCGTCGAGTTTTTGCTGGGCAAACTTAAAGATACCAAGACCAACGATCAGTTCTA
>QIGP01000406.1 GCA_003228965.1 Gammaproteobacteria bacterium | reverse complement strand
GCGGAACATTACACAACCGTTATAAAAAGCGCAAGCGAACGGCCTGTAGCTATCTCACAGGCGTCACTTACATGTCGCTAACAAGCACGACATTCTGTCGTACCAGTCCGTACTAGTCCGCTTGGCGGCGTAAAAATGCTGGAATATCAAGAAGATCCTCTTGATCAGGCAGCGCTACCGGGCTTTCTCCAATGGCCGCACGACGACGCTCGTGAGCGGGTCGATCCAGCACGCGATAATTAGGCTCACCGGCAGCCGTTCGTGGTGCTACGACTTTCATGCTGGGCACTTCTGTATTTATAGCCGGAGCGCCAAGACCTGTAGCCACCACGGTAACTCGAATGGAATCGCCCATCTCAGGATCAATCACGGTACCAATGACGACCGTGGCGTCTTCAGAGGCAAACTCTTTAACTGTAGAGCCGACTTCCTGGAATTCGCCAATCGACAAATCAGTGCCTGCGGTTACGTTAACCAATATACCGTTGGCACCGGACAGATTAATGTCTTCCAGCAACGGACTTGATACCGCCGCTTCGGCCGCTTCACGCGCTCGATCCTTACCTTCTGCTACGCCTGAACCCATCATTGCCATGCCCATTTCGGACATCACAGTGCGCACGTCCGCGAAATCGACGTTAATCAGACCTGGACAGGTAATCAGCTCGGCAATCCCCTGTACCGCACCCTGGAGTACTTCGTTAGCCGAGCGAAACGCGTCGAGCAACGTGGTATCAGCACCCAGCACCGACAGCAGTTTTTCGTTCGGTATTGTAATGAGTGAATCGCAGTACTTGCCAAGCTCGGCGATGCCCTGGTCGGCCATCATGCTGCGCTTCTTACCTTCCATTTCGAAAGGCTTGGTGACTACGGCTACCGTGAGGACGCCCATTTCCTTGGCAATCTGAGCCACGACGGGTGCAGCGCCTGTACCAGTACCACCACCCATGCCCGCCGTAATAAAGAGCATGTCGCTGCCTTCTATCACTTCCATAATGCGGTCGCGGTCTTCCAATGCAGCCTGACGACCAGTATCAGGATTGGCACCCGCGCCAAGCCCTTTGGTGATGTCACAACCGATTTGAAGCGCCGTTTTTACTTTGGAGTTTTTGAGTGCCTGTGCGTCCGTGTTGGCACAAATAAATTCTACGCCGTCTATGCCAGACTGCACCATATGCGCAACGGCGTTGCCACCACCACCACCGATACCGATGACTTTGATGACAGCATTCGTGCTGTGGTTGTCCAATAATTCAAACATGATTATCCCCTGTTGAGTTCCTGTGTACCTAAATGCGAAAAGTGTGTTTAACAATGAGTCTAAAAACTTGTAAAAATCTAAAATCTAAAATCAAAAGTTGCCTTTGAACCAGAATTTCATGCGCCCCCAAACGTCTTTAAGTCCGACCGATCCTCCGTCGGCACCGCGCTGCGACAAGTTGTCGCGTCCATAAAGCAGTAAGCCCACGCCCGTGGCGTGGATGGGATTACGCACAACATCTGCCAATCCAAATACGTGTTGCGGTACGCCGAGTCGCACCGGCATGTGAAACACCTCCTCTGCAAGCTCCACCGCGCCTTCCATTTTTGACGTACCGCCTGTTATCACGATGCCGGCGGCGATCATGGGTTCGAACCCGGAACGGCGCAGTTCGTCGCTGATAAGACTGAACAATTCTTCATAACGAGGCTCGACAATTTCGGCAAGAGTTTGCCTCGCTAAACGCCGTGGCGGACGATCGCCAACACTTGGCACTTCAATAGTTTCGTCCGGATTCGCAAGCTGCGACAGCGCACAGGCGTACCGGATTTTAATTTCTTCGGCGTACTGCGTTGGCGTACGCATGGAAACGGCGATGTCATTCGTCACCTGGTCACCGGCAATGGGAATAACCGCGGTGTGCTGGATGGCGCCACCTGCAAACACTGCGATGTCCGTAGTACCACCGCCAATATCAACCAGGCACACGCCCAGTTCTTTTTCATCTTCAGTTAATACCGAGTAACTGGACGCGAGCTGCTCGAGCACGACATCGTCAACTTCGAGGCCGCAGCGCTGCACGCACTTAACGATGTTTTGAGCTGCGCTCGCAGCTCCCGTAACCATATGCACTTTGGCTTCAAGACGCACACCGTGCATACCAATCGGCTCTTTAATACCTTCCTGACCGTCAATCACGAACTCCTGCGGGAGCACGTGTAACGTTTTCTGGTCGGCGGGAATGGCTACGGCACGAGCCGAGTCAATCGCGCGCTCAACGTCGGAAGCAGTTACTTCTTTTTCACGAATAGCGACAATGCCGTGTGAGTTAAGGCTACGCACGTGCGAGCCGGCAATTCCGGCGTACACAGAATGCACTTCACAGTCGGCCATTAACTCTGCTTCTTCGACAGCACGCTGAATGGAGTGCACGGTAGACTCAATGTTAACAACCACGCCTTTTTTCAAACCACGCGAAGGATTAGTACCGATGCCAATGACTTCGATTTCACCTTCTTCGTTGATCTCGCCGACAATTGCGACGACTTTTGATGTGCCAATATCGAGACCGACAATCAAATTTCTCTCGCTACGTTTAGGCATCTTTGTTATCCCCAGACAAATCGTTATCGGTGGCTGACCAACCGATGGCAAAACCATTGGAGTAGCGCATGTCGATGTAATCGACTAACTCCGCCCGACCCGCGATAAGCGGCGTCACCAGCGTCAAAAATCTTGCCACTCGTTCGTCAACCTGTTCGCGCCCGAGACGCACTTCAAGCCCCGAAGACAGCTCAAGACGCCACGAGCCGCGCTCATCAAGCGTCACAGAGCGAAGCTGAAAGCCGTGCTGTACCAACGTCGCGTGTAACTGCAGGTAGCGCGCGGCCACCTGCGCTTCTTCGCCTTTAGGCCCGACCAGTTGCGGCAATTCATTAACCGCCCGTCGCGCATCTTTAATAAACAGTTCTCCACGGGTGTTCAGCAAGCCTTTATCGCCCCAGCGCGCGGCAGCTTGCTGCTCACTCACGCCCACTTCCAAAGCGTCTGGCCAGCGCCTTCGCAGTCGCGCTTCGTCCACCCATGAAAGAGCTTCAAGTTCTTGCTGCACGACATCGAGGTCAGTTGTAAGCAAACCGCGACCAAGTTTGGAGCGAACAACTTCTTCTATCTGCATCGCGGTAACGCGTTGAAACGGCGCGTTAACCAATATGGCACTTACAGGTCGGTCGGCCAGACGCCACGCGATCACGCACACAATTCCAACCAGCGCGGCAACAGCCATAGAGCGCATTGGCAGCCTTGCTTGAGTAAACTTCCACTGCTGTATTTGAGGAATCTGCGGCTTGCGTCGCTCCTTCCTCTCAGGACGCAAGCGGTTCGCTTTTTTACGCTTACCCAGCATTGCAATGCTCCCTGCTTTGATTCGAACTGGAGCCATTTGAGGCAAAATCGATCAAACTGGTTTCAAGTACGCGCCATACCAGTTGCTCAAACGTGTAACCCAACTGTTTTGCCGCCATCGGAACAAGACTGGTACCGGTCATTCCAGGAACGGTGTTCACTTCCAACATGTAAGCTTTGCCAAACCCGTCTGTCATAAAATCAACCCGACCCCATCCACGAGCCGAAGTGGCGTCGAATGCGCGCAAGACAAGCTCCGCGTACCTAGCCTCAACGTCCTCGTCCAGCCCGCACGGACAGTGATACTGAGTGGTGTTGGCAGTGTATTTAGCGCCGTAGTCGTAAAAAATGTTTGGCGTTTCAATTCGAATCATCGGCAGTACTTGCCCGTTAATAACCGCGGCTGTGTACTCAGGCCCCTCTATCCACTGCTCAAGCAACACTTGTTTGTCATGCTGTTTGGCCAAAATAAAAGCTTCGCGCAACTGGTCTGTGTGGGTCACTTTGCTCAATCCAATGCTAGACCCTTCCCGCGCTGGCTTTACGGCCAATGGAAAACCCAGCTTTTCGGCAGCAAGACTTAACTGTTCGTCACTTTCAAGCGAAAAATAACCTGGAGTTGCAAGACCGCTTGCTTCAAAAAGTTGTTTACTACGTACTTTGTCCATGCTGATTGCCGAACCAAGTACACCGCTTCCGGTGTAAGGCATCTGCAAAAACTCAAGCGCACCTTGTACCGTTCCGTCCTCCCCGCCACGGCCATGCAACGCGATAAAAGCCCGATCAAAACCACTTTGTTGAAGAGTTGACTGAAATTCGTCACGAGGATCAACAGCGTGTGCATCTACACCCTCTTTGAGCAACGCTCCTAACACCGCATTACCGGTTTGCAAGGACACCTCGCGCTCGGCGGACCATCCGCCCATTAGAACCGCGACTTTGCCAAACACAGTGGGATCAGTAATTTGTTGAGGAGGCAGACGCTTCATGCAAACTCTCCCACAACGCGCACTTCCGGAATGAGTTCGCGATCGAATTCGCTCTTCACGGTATCCATAATGAGCGCAATCAATGCTTCTACATCGGCCGCCGACGCATCGCCTGTGTTAATGATGAAATTAGCGTGCTTGGGTGACACCTGAGCACCGCCGATGGAATACCCTTTCAACCCGGCCTGTTCTATGAGTCGAGCGGCGTAGTCGCCTTGTGGATTGCGAAATACAGAACCGCATGATGGCAGGCCAATGGGTTGCGATTCTTTGCGTCGAACCAACAGTTCTTTTATTTCGCTAGCCAGCTCCTGGTCCGTTTGTTCAAAGCTAAAAGTAGCGGCAACAAACCATTCGACACGCTTGCTGGCTACGTGCCTGTAAGCAATGTCAAAATCACCAGGCAAATAAGTCGACACAACACCCAGACGATTTACCGTCTCGACCGATTCAACAAAGTCCCAGGTTTCTCCACCAAAGGCGCCAGCGTTCATAGCAAGCGCGCCACCCACAGTGCCTGGAATGCCTGCAAAAAAGTGGGCGTCTTTGTATTTCCAGCGCACGCAATTCTTGGCCACTTTGGCGCAGGTGACACCGGCTTCGGCGTAGACTTTACCGTGATTGTCGTGAGTCAACATGCCAAACGCTTGATGGGTAGCAATAACCGCACCGCGAAAACCGCCGTCTCTAACCAGCAGGTTACTGCCAAGACCTACCCAGAGTAGCGGCATGTCGTCGTCAAGCTCCTGCAAGAACCGGGTAAGCTCCTGGCGGTCGCGCGGCTTGAAGTAAACGTCGGCAGGCCCGCCAATGCGCCAGGACGTATGACGACTCATGGGCTCGTTGTAACGCACGCCGTCAAGGTTTTGTGTGGTGCGCAGGCTCATCATGAGTTTCCTCCTGACGAATCAAGTGCGCCTAGCGCTTCTGGAAGGTTAGCTGCAACAGCGCCGATGTTTCCTGCACCCAACGTCAACAGTAAGTCACCATCTTTGAGCACTGTGTTCAGTACACTGGGCAAATTGTCCAGGTCGTCGATTAATATTGGCTCAACCTGTCCGCGCGTACGGATGGTTCGGGCCAATGAACGACTGTCTGCACCAGCGATTGGTGCTTCGCCCGCTGGATACACATTACATAAAAGCAGCACGTCAGCGTCGGATAGCACGCGTGCAAAATCGTCGAACAAATCTCTTGTTCGGGTGTAGCGGTGTGGCTGAAAGACGACAACCAACCGGTGATCCGGCCAACCTCTATTGGCGGCCTGGATAGTTGCATCCACTTCCGTTGGGTGATGCCCATAGTCGTCGACCATGAACACCGTACCCGCGCTCGTTACCACGTCGCCGTATACCTGAAAGCGCCGACCGATACCTGCAAACTCCCGCAAAGCTTTGGCTATGGCCATGTCGGGTACGTCAAGCTCGCGGGCGATTGCCACCGCGGCCAGCGCGTTGCACACATTGTGCACGCCTGGAAGATTAAGCTGAACCGCCAACGTCTCGTGACCTTCGCTTTCTACGTCAAATCGCATGACGGGGCCATCGCATTCAATATTGACGGCGCGAATATCGACATCGGCTCCTGTGCCATAAGTAGTCACTGAGCGCGTAATGTTTGGAATCAAGTCCATGGCGCCTTCATCATCACCACACAATACGACAAGCCCGTAGAACGGCAGGTTGTGTAAAAACTCGGCAAAGCCGGTTTTTAGTTTCTCGAAATCGTTGTCATACGTTTCAAGATGATCGGCGTCGACATTTGTCACAACCGCCATCATGGGTTGCAGGTGAATAAATGAAGCATCGCTTTCATCAGCTTCGGCCACCAGATACTTTCCGGCACCCAGCCTTGCATTACTGCCCGCGCTTATTAGCTGTCCGCCAATCACGAAAGTTGGGTCTTCACCACCTTCTGCAAGAACACTGGCGATCAAACTTGTCGTTGTGGTTTTACCGTGAGTACCTGCGACTGCAATGGCATGTCGGAAGCGCATCAGTTCACCCAGCATCTCCGCCCGACGCACTACGGGAATTCGCCGTGCGTGCGCTTCATCCACTTCAGGATTACCTATTGCAATTGCACTAGACACCACCACAACGTCGGCTTCAGCGACGTGTTCAGCGGCGTGTCCTTGCATAATGTTCGCGCCCAGGCTTGTCAGGCGCCTGGTTACCGCGCCCTCGCTAAGGTCAGAGCCTTGCACAAGGTAGCCAAGGTTCAGCAGCACTTCGGCAATGCCGCCCATGCCTACTCCGCCGATACCGACAAAGTGAATACGGTTAATTCGACGCATACGATCGATCATGCCGCTACTCCCGACGCCAGTTGCAAACACGCTTGCGCTACACGGTCCGCTGCCCCAGGAAGGCTTTTCTCACGCGCTGCCAGCGCCATTTCCAGCAAGTGCGCGCGGTCGTTTGCGATCTCGTTAAGAAGCGCCGCCAGCGCCCCCGGCACGCATTCTTCATCGGTCAATATGCGTGCTGCGCCGGCGTCTACCAGATACCGGGCGTTTTGTGTTTGGTGATCGTCGATTGCAAATGGAAACGGTACAAGCACAGCTGCAACGCCAGCCGCGCTGAGCTCGGATACGGTAAGCGCTCCGGCACGACAAATGGCAAGATCTGCCCAGGCATAGGCCTCGGCCATATCGTCAATAAATGCGATTACTCTCGCATCGAATCCGGCCGTCGCGTAGGCCGCCGTTGCCCGGTCGAACGTGCTGGCGCCAGCCTGGTGGCATACGTCGACTTCGTGCGACAGTGACCAGGTACCAAGTTCCGATGGCACATACTCGTTAAGCGCCAACGCGCCCTGACTACCACCGAGTACCAGCACGCGAATTTTGTCGTCGCGTTCAGAATAACGGGCCTCAGGGAGAGGCAATGCAATAATTTCATCGCGTACCGGATTACCAACAACCGTGCTATTGACACGCTCCGCGAACGCGCCAGGAAAGGCGGTGAATACTTTTCGCGCCAGGCGCGACAACACCGTATTGGTGGTGCCTGCTATCGCGTTCTGTTCGTGTATTACCAAAGGACGCCTCGTCAGCCAGGACGCAAGCCCTCCAGGCCCGGAAGCAAACCCACCCATGCCCAACACGGCATCCGGTTTGCGTGCACGTAAAATACTCATGGCCTGCCACACACTGCCAACCAGTCGAAACGGGGCCAGTAACCTGATTGCAAGACCTTTGCCACGAACACCGGATACAGAAATCCAGTCGCCGTCAAACCCTGCTTTGGCGACCAGCGTTTGCTCCATGCCACCGACACTGCCAAGCCAGGTGACTTCACAGCCCTGGTCACGCAGTTTTCGTGCAACGGCAAGCGCTGGAAAAATATGCCCACCGGTACCGCCAGCCATAACCATAATTCGGTTCATGCCGCGCGTCTCCTTGGTTTGGGAGACCCGGTCTTCTTACTGGTTTTACGTCCGGCTTTTTTCCTGGCAGCGGCTTTGACGGAGTTAGAGACAGATTTGGCACGTGCATGGCTCGCGATGAGCGGCGCCATATCCGTCCGGGTTTCCACACCAACCACCTCATGGTAGATGCGAAGCAATATGCCCACGGACACCATAGCCATGATTAGGCTACTACCACCGTAACTCATTAACGGCAGGGTCAGTCCTTTGGTCGGAAGCACGCCCATGTTTACACCAATATTGATGAAGGACTGCAACGCGAACCAAATTGAAATACCAAAAGCCAGGTACGCCTGAAATAACAAATCCATGCGAACCGCACGACGCGCAATGGCAAACCCCCGGGCGACCAAGGCAAAATACAAAGCCACTACCAGCACACAGCCAACCAGGCCGAACTCTTCAGCCAGCACTGCAAAGACAAAATCGGTGTGTGCTTCGGGAAGATAAAACAGTTTTTGCACGCTGTCCCCAAGCCCAACACCAAACAGCTCGCCTCGTCCAATCGCTATGAGTGACTGGGTTAGCTGGAAGCCACCCCCAAACGGGTCTTGCCAAGGATCGATGAATGCTGTGAGCCGTGCCATGCGATAGGGGGATGACATTGCCATTCCCGCCATGGCCGTAACCGCAAGAATGACCAACACCGCGTAGTGGCGAAATTTCACTCCGCCAATGAACAACACACCGAGCGTGACGCCAAGCAGAACCGTTGCCGCACCAAAGTCTGGCTCTAGCAGCAACAGGCAACTTGCAATGACAACGAAAAACATCGGCTTGGCGAAGCCCATGAAACTCATTCGCACCTGATCGTTGTGACGCACAAGATAGCTACATAGATAAAATAGCATTAGCAGGCGCGCCGCTTCCGACGCCTGGAAGTTCATGAACCCCAGTCGAATCCAGCGCGTACTGCCGTTAACAGTGTGGCCAATACCAGGAACAAGAACCGCAATTAACACAAGGAACGCGAGCATCAGTGCCAGATACCCGGACCACTCCCAAAAACGTGCAGGCACTGACAACGCTACAACAACACTCACAAGACCAATAAGCGCAAACAAAGACTGCCTTTGCAGATAGTAAAGAGGGTTGCCAAAATTCTTTTCGGCGATGGAAATCGACGCCGACGACATCATTAAAATACCAATCAGAAGAAGCGCGCCAGCTACTGTTAGCATCACCGGGTCCAAACGCCAGCGGAACATATCAGTCCAGCGGCTATTAGCAATTACTATCATGCCAAGGCCTTCCAGGCCTGCACAAACTCGTCGCCTCGGGCCTGATAATTATCAAACAGATCAAAACTTGCGCAGGCTGGAGACAACAACACAGTGCATCCACTTTCGGCGATGCCTTGAGCAAACGCGACAGCGTCGTTCATGGTAGCTGCCTGGCGCACTTCGCTTGCAAAACCACGTGCGAGCAAAGCGCTTTCAATAACAGGCCCGTCCTCTCCCATTAACACCACGGCTACCACGTTCGTGCTGGCAACCAGCGCCTCGGCGAGCCTCTCAAAGTTGTCACCTTTACCTTGCCCACCCGCGATCAATACGACCTCGCTTGTCACTGACTCCAGAGCTGCCAAAGTGGCATCGGAATTAGTGCCTTTTGAATCATTAATCCACGTCACTCCACGACTCTCGCCCACCCACTGCATACGGTGATCAAGACCTGTAAATGACGTCATGCCGTGTACTACGTCCTTGAAATCGAGTCCGCAGGCATCGGCAAGTGCAAGCACTGCAAGTGCGTTCAAGTGATTATGGTGACCAACCACTTTCAAAACCGAAGTAGGCAGCAAGCGCTCGGTGTCGCGGCACAGCCAGCTTTGCGTGACAGTGCCTTCTGTGTGTTCAGCTTCGATTTCGGAATAGGCTAAATGATAAGTCACGCCGGGACCTTGCTGAGCGCCATACACCACGACGTCGGTAGTGCCCGTGTCGACACTTTCAGCAAACTCCGGGGACTCAAGGAGTGGCGCAAAAAGCACCGCTGTTTCGCAATGGCGAAGCATTTGCCACTTCGCTCTGCGGTAGCTACCTATTGTTCCATGATGGTCTACGTGGTCGGTGCCAATATTTAACATGGCGCCAGCTTTTAAATGTAAATTGTGAGTACGCTCCAGCTGAAAACTGGACAGCTCGAGCACGTAGTAGTCCGGGATCTCGCCATCCAGCAAATCCAGCGCAGGTACGCCAAGGTTGCCGCCACTCAAGCAACTTAAACCC
>QIGP01000319.1 GCA_003228965.1 Gammaproteobacteria bacterium | reverse complement strand
GGTGACAGGCTCAGGGCGCCGACGAAATTTTAATGCTAGCCGATCCCGAAGGAGCCTTTGCCGAGGCGGTGGGCCTGTCGGTCGACCTAAGCCAGTTCGGACTCGGTAAACGGTCATCGCGCTACGCAATGATTGTAGAAGATGGCGTTGTGAGCAGTACGCATATTGAGCCAGAAGGCGAAATAACGGTGTCGTCTGCCGCTTCGGTGATGGAACATCTCTAAGCTCGACAACTGACAGTTAGTTCTTGCGCAGCGTTTCAATTTAAGCTGTGCGAAACAAAAAGACCGCTCTCCTGGAGCGATCTTTTTGTTTGTTTCATCGATAGTTAGTTAGAAGATACGCGTTGAATCGAAACGCGGGCTACCGGGTTGCGCCAGTCGTACTGAGATGCCGCCAAATCGCCTTCACCATGAATGCCTGGGCTAACGCGAATGTAACCTTCACCGCCAGCATCCGGTGAGGAACCGATTCCACCGCACTGGGGCCCTGGAATGTTAACGCAGAGTTCGTCATTTGGCTCACTGCCGGCATCGTAGCCAATTGCGGTGTAGTCGAGGGTTTGCCAGGAGTAGCGTGGTGCTCGTACGGTATTTAGTCCGACAAACGCATCGTTGGTGGGCAGCAACATGGCCGCGACGCTTATACGGTTGAATGGTCGAGTAGTGTCCAGGCGTACAGTGACAGATTGACCCGGTGCCAAAAGGCCATCCGTTGTTTCCACGTCGCCAATTACATTGGGAAGAGTGCCAAGAAGGTCAACAAAAGGACCTGTTGCCCCGTCTTCGGCAAGCAGTGCAAGTTCATCGCTCGCTTCCGATCCGGCTTCAAACAGACTGACCGATTTTCTGTGTGCAACAACGAGTAGTGGTGTAAAAGTAGTCGCGCTTACGTTAGTGATGGTGACTTCATAGCTACGAGGTGCGTTTGAGTACCAGCCGTCTGCAGAGGCGTTAAGAGGCGAAAGCGCCAAAGCGGCCAACGCACCTGCGGCCACTAATGAAAAAGTCTTCATGTGTTCTCCCTATTAATCGTTTTTGGTCGTTGTTCGAACTAGTTACACGGACTGTGCCTGTCCAAGTTCACTTCGGGGTCACAATTTGTTAACAAATTGATAAACGAATTGGGTAATGCGAACCACAATGAAGATCCGTTCTAAACCATTAAAGTAGAGCTTGTAGTCAAATGGAGGATTGTTGAGCTAGTCGGGCAGAGTCAGGCCTTTGCTTACGCCGCGCATTCCAGAGAAAACGAAAATGCCGACCCTTGCCCGAGTTTGCTCGCTACTTCGATTTTACTGTCGTGCAAATCAAGAATTTTCTTGACGATGGCAAGACCCAGACCGGTGCCTTGTTGCCTGTTGGGGTCACCATTTTTGGAGACAAAGGTTCGTTCGAATATTCGTGGCAGGTCATCCGAGCTAATGCCCGAACCGCTGTCAAATACTGTCGTTACAATTTGGTCGTTATGCTTTTTCAGACACACTCGCACAACGCCGTTTGAATCGGTGTGTTTGAGCGCGTTATCAATCAGATTCTCAAGAACTCGTTCGAGCATGCCGATGTCGGCCGACACCAGAGCGGTGGTTTTTTCAATATCGATTTCAAGCGTAATGCCGCGTCGTGCTGCATCAAGCTTGAATTTTTGCACAATGTCCTGGACCAGTTCCGCCATGGAGAAGGGTTCGCGTTTGAGTGTGAGAATGCCGGCGTCGAGATTGGAAAGCTCAAACAGTTCTTTTACGAGCTTGCCAAGGTGGCGACCGTGTCGTCCCGCCGTTTCAAGATATTCGCGACGCTGTTCGTTACTGAGTTCATCGTATTTGAGATACAGCGTGTCTATGTAGCCCTGCATTGAAGCCAGCGGAGTCCTTAAGTCGTGAGAAACGTTTTGCATAAGTTCTCTTCGCCGACGATCGGTTTGGCGCAGCTCATGCATTTGGCTGACAATCTTTTTAGACATGTGATTAAACGTGACCGCCAGAGTATCGATTTCGTCCTGACGTTTGTGCCGGTGTTCGGCGTTGACTACCTGGCTGAAGCCGTTAGCTTTGAAGGCGTTAAAGCTGTTTACGAGGCGATGCAGGCGCCTTGTTAGTACGTAGAAAATGAGCAGACCAGCCATTAGCGAGAAAGCTATCAGTGCGGCAACGGCGACTACGCCGTTCTTGATGATCAAACTGTTGCGCAGCCCGCGTACAGCCGCCATGTGTGATTCGCCGCCGAGCACGGCGTACAGGTAGCCGGTAATGTCGCCGTTATCGTTAGTGACCGGTGCGGCGGAGAACACTTTTTTGGCGTCCGGGCTGCGAGGGTCGTCACCATAAATTGGAAGACGTTCGGGGTTGGCAATAAACGCCTTAATGGGTTTGAGACCAATAGACAGGTTGGTTACAGAGCCTTCAGGCAGGGCGTGGCCCACGACTTTGCCGGCAGGATCGAGCAAATAGACTTCAATGGACGGGTTGATCACCATGACCATATGCGCAATTTCTTTAAGCGCGTTTTCGTTGATACGGTCGTCTTCCATCAGGTTCTGGGTGGCAACGACGTAGTCGGCGATTGTCCTGTTCAGGCGTTGCGTGGCTTCTTGCTGGTAGCGCTCGGTCGTCCACCACGTAATGGCTATGGTAGCAAGGCCAACGCAAACCAAAATTCCAAGAAGTGCAGCGACTGAGCGTGAAAAGAGTGAATTCATAAAGTGGAAGGTTGTTGTCCAAAGCGATATCCGACGCCCCATACAGTGGTGAGCATGGCAGGTGAAGAGGGGTCTGGCTCTATCTTGCCGCGTAGCCGGTTAATGTGTGTATTGACGGTGTGTTCGTAGCCGTCGTGGCCATAGCCCCATACCTGATCAAGAAGCTGTGAGCGTGTGAACACCACTCCAGGGTGACTGGCAAAGTGAGCCAGTAAATCAAACTCCTTGGCGGTCAGGGTGACGCTGCCGCCGCCAATAATGACGTCGCGAGAGCTTAAGTCGATGATGAGGTCGCCGGCACATATTTGCTGTGCTGCCGGTACCTGCCTGTTTTGTTCAATCATTTCGGCGCGGCGGAAAATGGCTTTGGCCCGTGCTACCAGTTCACGCACGCTGAAGGGTTTGGTGAGGTAATCGTCGGCACCAAGCTCAAGTCCGAGAACACGATCAATTTCGGCTGTTTTCGCCGTGATCATGATGATTGGAACCGTACTTCCCGATTCTCGCAGTGCTTTGCAAATTTGCAGTCCGTCTTTACCCGGGAGCTGTAAATCGAGCAATACAAGGTCCCACGGCTGGGATAGTGCCAGCTCCAGGCCGTGGCGACCGTTGTGGGTTACCGTAACGTCTTCGCATACGTCCTGAAGGTGCAGCTTGATTAACGCTGCAATATCCATTTCATCTTCAATAACGAGGGCATTTTTGGCCATATGATTTCTCACTTCCATGATAAAAGAATAGCGGTTAAAACTTACGCAGAGATCACGAAATGATTCTCAAAACATAACGACCGTGAAAAGCAGAGATATATTTCGCTTGGCTCAAGTTGTTGTTCAAATCGATGGAAACAGGTTTAAGGGTACCTCTGAATACCCGCGGATTTGCCGTTTGTGATTCACGACGACATGGCTCTGGGCTCTGGCGTCGTGCTTCGCTCTACGTCGCCCATCCCTGGGCTCGTACTTGCGATATCCATGTCGTTGTGGGCTCGAGATGCGCATTCATGGGTATATAGAGTTGCCCTTAAGCTGTTGTATTAAAAAGGATGATTCGTTAATAAACTGACCGGGAACTGATCAGCGGCCTTGATTCAGTGGTAATTTTTTTTGCCGCAATGCGGCACTTTTATCACTCTCGCTTGAAGGAATAACGCGCAATATTAGCCAGGCGGTCTCCGTTCAGGCGCCCTCAATGAGCTAAATTCTGCCAATTCAAAAAAACCGGCACAAAACAAGTGTCACCGTTGCACTTGAGAGTCTCCAACTGCACAATACGTCCATCTTTCTAGGGGGATAACTGCCCGCCGATGCCTTGAGCAGCGGTAGGGCTCCTGTGCCCCCGTCACCAGCCCGGGTAGGTTTTTAGTATGTCCATGACAACAATTTCGTCTCCTTCTTTATTGGTCGCGGCAATCGCCACTGCTCTTGGTACGGTTTGGACCGCGCCTGTCTTTGCTCAGGCGGCTCTGGAGGAGGTTGTTGTGACGGCTCGCAAGCGTGAAGAGAGTCTTCAGGATGTGCCAATTTCCATCAACGCTGTGAGTGGCGCCAAGCTTGAAGAAGCCGGTATCAGCAAGCTCGAAGACTTACAGGCACTTGTACCTAACTTTCAGCTGACTGAAACCGGTATTAGTACCCAGATGTACGTGCGCGGAATCGGCACCAGTAACAATCAGGGCTTTGAACAATCAGTTGGTCAATATGTCGACGGCGTCTACTACGGCCGACAACAACTTATTCGGGCGCCCATGTTCGATCTCGCGCGAGTCGAGGTTCTGCGCGGTCCTCAAGGTATTCTATTTGGTAAAAACTCGATCGCTGGTGCTCTCAACATGACTACAGCACGACCTACCGATGAGCGTGCAGGTAAAGTCGCCTTAACCATGAACCCTGATTTTGGCAGTTATGAAGCGCGCGGCGTTTTTTCACAAGGCATAACCGACAATCTGGCAGGGCGCCTTTCGTTGCGCTTTAAGGAAGAAGACGGTTACGTGCGCAATACGCGTACCAACGACGACGAGGTTAATCGCAAAGAAGCCACCGTGAGAGGACAGCTGAGATTCACTCCAACCGATTCCCAGGAATGGAATTTAAAAGTTGAGTGGAATCAGTTTGACCAGACAGGACGACAAATTGAAGTCATTCAGGACGATGCAACTCCCGAGAGTGGGGGTGCTACCTTTGGTCAGGTATTGGCTGCATTTGGTCAGCCGCTAGGCATTGCCGAAACCAGCATCGACTATGAACGTCAGGCTGATGCGTTTGAAAAAAGTGACAACGAGCTAGTGAACTTCACGTTAATCGGACGGTTTGATTTCGACAACGGTAACGTGTTCACGTCGACGACTGCCTACGTCGAATACACCTTCGAAGAAATTTGCGACTGCGATTTTGTTGGGGCCCCGGTGTTTGACTTGACGATGAGCGAAGGCTACGAACAAATCAGTCAGGAATTTCGACTGGCGTCACCTGGTGGCGAACTGGTCGACTGGCAAACCGGCTTCTTCTTCCAAAAAAGCCAGGTCGTGTTTGAGGATATGCTGCGAGTCCCAACCGACAGTATTTTGTCTCAGGTATCTCCACTGTTGGTGAATACGCTGAATCAGGGTGCGGCCAGAACTTACGAATCCGAGTCTGAGCTTTACGCCTACTTTGCAGAAGCTACATTAAACGTCTCCGATAGGTTCCGGGTAACCTTTGGTGGACGTTTTACCAAAGAGCATAAGTCGGGTTCGCGAATCGGGCAGGTTTTCGATTTGCAGCCCGGATCTCTCGAGCGTCTTGGCTTGTCTACCAATGCAGCGGCCCCTGCATTGTTCGATCTCGTGTTTGGTTTTGAGAACGAACAATTTACCGGTCACAATTTGCGCGGATCGCGGTCGGAAGACGCGTTTACACCCTCTTTGAACATGCAGTACGACCTGAACGACGACTGGATGACGTATGTCACAGTCAGTACCGGTTTCAAGTCGGGTGGTTTTGATGCCCGCGGTAACAACACCAATTCGTTTGAATTCGATGAAGAGGAAGCCACCGCGTTTGAAATCGGTGCCAAAGGTAAATTCGCCGACGGTCGGGTCGAAGCGAATATTTCAGTTTACAACACCAAATACAGTGACCTCCAGGTCAGCCAGTTCGACGGACAGATAGGCTTTAACGTAGGTAACGCCGGTGAAGTTCGCGCGCGCGGTATAGAGGTAGACGGCCGCTGGGCCATCGCCGATGCCTGGACGGCAACGTACTCCGTAGCGTTTCTGGATCACGAATTCATCGATTTTCCAAACGGCAACTGCTACAACCGACAGGTCCCGGACGGCGCCGTGGTCGATGGTATTCAGCTGTGTAACTACACCGGTTTGTCCGGCCAGTACACGCCACGTGTGACCGCTGCTTTCTCACTGGACTACTACAAACCCCTGAACGGTGAGTTTGACTTACGCATGACCGGCGATATGTCGTATTCGGCAAAGCAGAACGCGCACGTAAACCTCGATCCGCAATACGAAATTGACGGGTATGCGAAATGGAACCTGCGCGTGGCGCTTGAGAGCGACAATTGGACCCTGGCTTTGTCCGGGTATAACCTGACGGACGAACGTGTGCTCACCTATGTTGGAAACAATCCACTGTCTGGCAGCACATTCAACACAAACACGTTCTACGGTTTTGTTGCGCCGCCACGAACCTTCGCCTTGTCAGCATCCTACCAGTTCTAATTACCCGTCATCACACTGCTGCGAGTAAGGGCCTGCTTTGCAGGCCCTTTTTCTTGTGGTGTATGGGTATTTGCTATGGGGTGTGTTACAAATAATCCTTGTCGCCAACACATTTAGAAAAATAGAGGGTTGCTATGCTGTCAGGCAAAATGATGGACGAACCATTATTGATCACGTCTTTTTTGCGCTACGCCGAAAAGTTCTATTCGGACGTTGAAGTCGTATCCGTTACCCAGGACCTTCCCAGACATCGCACTAGCTACGGTGAGTGCTTCAAACGGTCGCGTAAACTGGCCAACGCGTTAACGCGACTCGGGGTGAAGCGCAGCGACCGGGTTGGCACCATGGCCTGGAACGACCACCGTCACTTTGAAGCCTACTACGCCATCCCGTGTATGGGCGCTGTGTGTCACACCATTAATCCGCGGTTGTTTGCCGAGCAGCTAGTGCACATTGTTAACCACGCTGAAGATGAATGGATTTTGACCGACCCGCTGTTCTTGCCATTGTTCGAAAAACTTCGCGATCAGTTCAAAGGCGTAAAAGGCTACGTGGTGCTCACCGACGAAGCGCACATGCCTCAATCACCGCTTGCCAATGTGCATTGCTACGAGACGTTGCTAGACAACGAGACCGATGACTTTGAATGGCCGCAGCTCGATGAACGATCGGCAAGCTCCCTGTGTTACACGTCCGGAACCACAGGAAACCCTAAAGGCGTTCTGTACAGTCATCGTTCCAATTTTCTGCACACGATGACTTCGCTACAGCCGAACGTCTTCAATATGGGTGTGGCGGACTGTGTCTTGCCGGTCGTGCCAATGTTTCACGCCAACGCCTGGGGCGTGCCTTACGCGTCGCCAATTGTTGGCGCCAAATTGATATTGCCCGGGCCCAAACTTGCCGACGGCGCGACGCTCTACGACCTTATGGACAAAGAGAGTGTGACGTTGGCGCTAGGCGTGCCAACTGTCTGGCTGGCGCTGCTTGAGTACCTTGACCAAAACAATCTTAAGCTCGACAAACTCGAGCGCACCATTGTGGGAACGGATAGGACGAATAAAGACCCTACCCGAAGTAGGCGGTGAGTCAAACAGGCGGCCATTGATACACTGATTACCCGGATCGCAATATAGCTGGAATGTCGGACTTGCCTGGGTAGTGGATACCGACTCGATTGAGCTTCGAGATGGGATCGCAGACGGGATGATGACAGACATTACCGATTCCAAAAATCTAACACGCACAACCGACCAAGAAGGATTGATGTTGATATTTTCAGCAGCGTGGTAAGTCGGTAAAGGCATTAAGTTCAAGCTAACTTAGCTAATAAAAATACGAATTTGGAGTAACGCTATGAATGCGTCATGGTTCAAGCTGTGTGTTCTTGTTGTTGTCAGTTCCTTTAGTGCGACGAACTCTAACGCCCAGGAGTTGGTCGGAATACCTGCCGGAGAATTGTCAGTAGACGCCACCGGGGCAGCCAACTATCAAATACCCATTGTGGTGCCACCAGGCGTAGCAGGTGTCGCGCCCGAACTTGCGTTTCTTTACAGTAGCCGAGGTGGTAATGGGTTACTCGGCGTCGGGTGGTCGATGTCTGGGTTATCGGCAGTGACCAGGTGCTCAGCGACGGAAGCCACTGACGGTTATTTTAAAGGTAGAGCAAGGCTGTGCCTTGACGGCCAGCGAATTGTTGATGCCGATAATAACAGTTTTGCCACGGAAGTTGAGTCGTTTCAAAGAATAACTCAGTTCTCATCGAGTGGTATTTGCCCTTCGAGTTTTCGCGTGAACGACAAACCTGGCATGACCCGCGAATACGGCACAACGGATGATAGTTGTGAGTTACTTGGCACGATCCCGATTAGCAAGATCTACGACATCTTTGGCAATTACATTCAATTTCACTACGCTCGCAATCAACAAAATGGAGAGTATTGGCCTACTGAGATTTCCTACGGGTCGGGCGGTACACCGGTTGCATCTGTTTCGTTTCAGTACGAAGATTCTAGAAACGACACGTCGGCTGGCTACGTTGCAGGATCGGTGACAAAGTTGACCAAACGCTTGAAAGAGGTCAGTACTTACTCTCAAGGATCGTTAGTGCGTCAGTACAATCTTGCGTATCGCTATAGCGCAAAAAGCGGGCGGAGTATCCTTAAGAGCCTACAGGAATGTGATGCACTAAATCTATGCCTTCCGGCCACAGAGTTTACTTGGCAGCAGGGTGCGTTAGGTTTCGCGCCAATCTCGCCGGGTGGACACAGCGGCGAAATGTACTATCCCCAGATACTGGATCAGAATGGGGATGGACTTCTCGATATCGCTTACTTTGATGCCCCCAATGGAGGCAAAATGCGGTTTCGCCGCAGCAGTACAAACTCTGTTTCCACAGTTATCACTCGACACAGTGTTGGCATAGACCCGCAAGATCCAAATATTCGTGTGCTTGACTACAACAGTGATGGCTTGTCAGATGTGGCGCTACCCAATACTGGTGGTTGGACAATATTTCAATCGAGAGGGGACAACCCTGCTTTTGTGGATCCTCCTGTCTGTCTGCCGGATGATGGCGGGCCTGTGGACGATTGTTCTTACAATGAATACATCCAGCGTATAGAAACCAATCTCCCAGTTATAGGCCAAGGATTTTTCTTAGATGCAGACGGTGATGGGCGAACCGACTATTTGCATACGTTTGGATTGCGAGGTGGAACCTACCGTCTATACTTGAACAATGGCACAGCAATCAATGCTACGCCCGATGCCACGCTAGTCTACGAAAATTCAACCGATTTAAAGCAAGTGTTGGGCATTGGTCCTTCGGGGTTAAACCTGGACGGGGACGGCCGCGACGACCTCTTAATTGGCATGTGTGTCGAACCACCGGACAATGATATCTGTAGAAGCTCAGACGATCGATACTTTATAAAGGTGAGCTACGGTTCTTCAGGTAACTTAACAATCAACGAAATCAGTGGGCTGGGCAATGAAGAATTGCCCGATGACATCATTGCGTGGGATGCGAACGGAGACGGATTAACCGATTTGATTTACAAAACCGGTACACAATGGCGAACAAAAATTAACACAGGCGCCGGTTTCACAGGCGGAGCCAGTATGACGCCGCCAAGTGGCATTACCTTGGATGATGCTCAACAGATGGACTACAACGGCGACGGCCGAACTGATCTGCTGTTTCCTGTTAATGACAAGTGGCAAGTAGCAAAATCCGGCGAATACGGTCCCATTTCTTATACAACGACAAACGAAACGCATCACGCCGCCACACTGTTTGTTGATCTGACCGGTGATGGTTTGTCCGACATGTTTTATGACGCAGACGGGGGTGCACAGGAGTGGAAGCTCAGACGCCAACACCCGATGATGCACGATCTTTTGGCGGCCATTCATAAAAATAAAATCTCTGATATGACGCGGATTTTTTACGTGCCTGCCACCAATCAGGAATTTTACAGCAACACCAATCCTCAGTTTGGTTACCCTTTACGTTCATTCACCGGCCCCATGTATCTCGTACCCCTGTATTGGTCCATGACAACCATCACCCAGTGGGTTTTGAGTATCAACGATTCGCACCGAAACATATCCACGCTCCAAAGGCTGTCCTTCGA
>QIGP01000184.1 GCA_003228965.1 Gammaproteobacteria bacterium | reverse complement strand
TCATCAGCGCCATTAACGCCTGCAAGACAAACGGCTCCGCGGAGCCGTCGACCGCCAAAACCCGACGCGCCGACGCCCTGGTCTCACTCGCTGATACCGGCTGCGAAGGCTATGAAATAACCCTGCACGTCTAGTGCAAGGTACAAGGCGCGATCATAGCTTACGTAGTCATCCCAACGTTTGTTCTCAATGATTACTTTCGAACTCATTTCGAGTTGCTCGCATACCTCTTTGAAGTTGTTCTCCTTGAAGTATTCTTCACGGACGGTAACCAGTACCAGTCCATCGGAGCGCGTCACTTCAACCAGATCGACCAGCACAGAGGGAGGAACATGATGGCCCAACGTAAAAACGCCGACACATACGGTCGTTGTCGGTCATGGGTGGCTCTTGCAGCTCAGGTTATGCTTCTTTCTAGCAGTTTTAGAGCGGGAAGCAACGACTATCTTGTTGGCATAACGGACAAGGTCGTTCCCAGACACGAGACTGTCGATACCGTATGGTAGTGTTCTTAGCTGCTGTTTGGGCGATGCCCTATTCTGCTGCGCTGCGGCTTCGTCAGTGGCGAAGGTAATTCGCAGCCCGTCAGCTTCGTCCACACAATTACTACTTAGGACTGCTTGGCATCGCGTTACTACTTGGAGGGAGGCTTGCATCCTTGCAAAGCCTTAGCCTTACCATGGGACTTCCGTTCTGTCTGATCATTGTCGTTACGTGCGTAAGCCTGGTGATGGGCTTACACAATGAATGGAAGGACAGTCGTAAAGAGTAGGCTAGAAGTAGCCTTTATTCCCAGTTCAGTTTGTCGAGCGCTTCGCGAAGACCTTTGTTCCACAGCGGAGCGTAGTGCGCGGCCTTGACGCGGTTTGATGCGTCTTCTTCAGTTCCTTTGGTGTCGATTTCACGAAGATCAAGAACCATTTTGCCTTCGCCGTTAATCAGGAACAGGGTGGGTAACCCTTTCACGCCGTGTACGCGAGCAAATTCATCGCCACCTAACACATGAATAAATGGCCAGTCGGCCTTGGTCGCGTAGTCCTCACGCGTAATATCGTCAAACACGTTAAACGAAAGTACTTCAAGATCGGGGTAGTCGCGCTTCAATTCAGATACGATGGGCATGAGTTGCTTGCAAAAAGGGCACCAGGTAGCCCAGAACACCATAATCCGGTTGCCTGGCTCCTGAATACGCTTGTTAAGATCGATATTCTCGCCGTCGAGGGTTTCAAGAATCCACTGCTTGGGAGGTGCTTTTCGAGCTTCGTCTTGAGCCTGCACGGCGCTTTGTGAGAGCGTCAGAACGAGTGCCAAAGCTATGAATTTAAGCGCATTTTTCATACCGGTCCTAGAATATTACTGGGGTCTCACAAGAATGACCTGAATTTAACCATAAATATTACATGACAAAGAACTTCAATCTGAAAAGAATGTGAACTCACAGGTTGTTAGAGGTGCCCTTCAGCCGCGATTGAATTCAACAGTGGCATTCAATCGCGGCTGAAGCCGCTCCCACAGTGAATCTGTATGCGCGTAGTTGTAATTCAAGTAAGTCACAGGATCATAGCGACACGTAAAGGCCCTCAAACCCCGGAACAACACCCTGGTACCTAAGAGACGAGAAGCTACATCAAGAAACACAAGAGTGTTAAGCCCAGAGAGGCGGGGGTTAGGGGACTAGCCTCCCAATTACGCCCGCGAAATAAAATGAGTATTTCTCTGGTCAAGTGGTTAAAGGCTGATTCGTATATGAAGTAGTTTCGTAGCTTTACCATTGCGAGACTTGACCCCTTATCGTGCAAGCGCACGGCAATCTCGTAACGTTGCCGTGGCATAACTGATTGAAGCCGCAATAACCGGACGGAGATTGCCACACCTGCTTCGCAGGTTCGCAATGACGCGTAGGCTTGACCCCTTGCCTTAACGTTGTGACAAAGTTGTGACAAACGGGACGCGAGGT
This sequence comes from Gammaproteobacteria bacterium, assembly GCA_003228965.1. Taxonomy (GTDB): domain Bacteria; phylum Pseudomonadota; class Gammaproteobacteria; order Steroidobacterales; family SZUA-146; genus SZUA-146. The sequence goes on along the minus strand of QIGP01000184.1, from coordinate 12,785 downwards.
AATACGCGCCCCGATGATTTGCGGAAGGCGAACCTTTCATGCAATTATAAATTAGAAATCTAAAACCAATAAAAAATCGTCTATGCTTGCTGTTTACAAGCGTTGGCGAACACAATGACGGGATGGTGGCAGGCTCGCAAAGTCCTGGATTGAATACGACTTGTCTTTGGAGAAATACTACTGCCGCGACGCTTGATTTCGATGTATTCTCCACGACAGGCATTTCCTGACTTGAGTCGAGACAAAGATTCGAAAGCCGCTGTCTATCCATTTTGTAACCCGAGAGAAAGAATGAAACTCAGCCTATACCTGCTCCTGATATTAATTACTTTGCCGCTTGCTGCAAAGACCACTACGTATCGCGTACTGATTGGAGGAGATGATACCGGTCATATGATAGTCGACCGCGAGGCCAATCAAATTACCATCGACTTCGACTTCAAACAGAACGGCCGTGGACCTACTATCGCCGAAAAAATATCCGTTGATCGCCGGGGTTACCCAACCGAGTGGAGCATTACCGGACGAACAACTTTTGGCAGTAAAGTCGACGAGAGTTTTCGCGTCGAAGGTAATGCGGCCCTTTGGCAGGATACGACTGGCAAAGGGAAAGCCAAGATAAGGGATAAATCACTATTTTACGTTGATCAGAATGGCAGCGTTTACGGACGGGCGTTGCTTGCTCGAGCGCTACTTGCGGCACCTGGTGGACGCCTAAGTGTTTATCCTTCAGGTGAGGCCAGCATTCGTACCCGGTCGACCATGTCATTTGAAGGTCCGGACGGCACGCTAGAGGTGACTGCGTACGAAGTTCTTGGGCTGTCGCTTAACCCGGAATTGGTCTTGCTGGACCAGGACGGTCAGTTCTTCGCTGCCGCGAGCGCGCGATTCAGTATGGTCCCTGAAGGCTACGAGGCCGCCGACGAGGAATTGCGAGACTTTGCTGTGAAACTGTCGACAGAACGTTTCGTCGAAATTCAATCGAATGTCGCCCAGAAATTTAATGTCCCTGTACGCATTCGTAACGTACGCGTATTTGATCCCGAGACGCTTAGGCTCACACAGCTTAAGGATGTCGTTGTTTATGGCAATCGAATTGCGAGCGTACAGGCGGCAGAGAGTTCAGTGAGCGAGGGCGAGGTTGTGGTCGACGGCGAGGGCGGTACGCTGGTTCCTGGCATGTACGAAATGCACGGCCATCTCGGGCAGGAAAATGCGCTCCTTAACATTGCGGCAGGAGTCACTTCGGTGCGCGACATGGGCAATGAAAATGAAGTACTTGAGGGGCTGGTTGGGCGAATTAATAGCGGCGAAATAGCAGGCCCTCGCATCACGCGTTCCTGCTTCATCGAAGGCAAGAGTGAGTTTTCAGCGGCGACCGGCGAAACAGTCGCTACGCTCCAGGAAGGACTCGAGATGGTGCGCTGGTGTGGTGCACGTGACTTTCATCAGGTGAAATTTTATAACTCAATGCGACCGGAATGGGCGGAAACGCTTGTCGAAGAGGCGCATCGGCTCGGCATGCGTGTTGCAGGTCACGTGCCTGCATTTTCAACCGCCGATGAGATGATCGAAGCGGGCTTCGACGAAATTACGCACGTTAATCAGCTCATGCTCGGGTGGGTTTTGAACGACGGCGAAGATACGCGCACGCTGTTTCGATTTACGGCGATGAAGCGTTTTCCTACAATTAGCCAGGACGGCGAGGACGTTCAGTTTACCATTGGCCAAATGGTGGAGAAGAACGTCGCGCACGATCCCACGATCGCTATCCACGAGCATGGCCTAACGGCTGAAGACGGCGAAGTAGCTCCTCTTGCGCGAGACATCATCGATCATCTGCCCACTAACGAGCAACGCTCGTGGAAAGCTGCACTGTTCGGCACAGACACGCCGGCTGAGCGTGCCGAATACGTAGCGGCCTTTCAGGTCATACTGGAAACGTTAAGACGGATGCACAATGAGGGCGTACTGCTCGTTCCCGGTACCGATCTGGGCGGGTCGTTCGCCTATCACCGGGAGTTGGAACTGTTTGAAAAAATTGGCTTGACGCCGGCAGAGGTTCTGCGGCGGGCATCGTACGATATGGCTGTCTATCTCGGGCAAGATGAAGATCTCGGATCTATCAAGAAGGGCAAATACGCCGACTTTTTTCTCGTTCCGGGTGATCCTACAAAAGATCTTTCTGAGTTAAGGCGTATTCGCATGGTTGTGTCCGACGGTGTCCTGTACTTCCCTGAGCAAATCTATCCCTCGTTTGGCATTCGTCCATTCGCGCAGGCGCCCGAGATCATTACATCGACGAAGGCAAACGTGGCCGAGTAGGGTTTCGGGGTCAAGTCTACCCACTCTATAGAATCGTCATTGCGAGCCCGAAGGGCGCGGCAATCTCTTAACGTTACTGTGGCGTAACTTATTGAGGCTGCAGTAACCGGGCAGAGATTGCCACACCTGCTTCGCAGGTTCGCAATGACGGGGATGGTTGTGTTCGCAATGCCGCGGTGGTTGCAGGTTTGCAATGCCGGAGTGGTTGCCGGCAATGACGGCGTGGATTCAGGTTCGCATCGACGTATCGATTGCGGTTCGCAATCTTGACCCCTTATCCTTCAGCCATTCCTTTAGGCACAACCTCGTAACCCTTCGCTTCCGGCTCGTCGTCCGTCATTACTTGCTCCGGGCGTTCAACTTCGCGATTTGACGTTTAAAGGTCATGCCCTGCCTGAAGAGTTCGGCGTCGGTCTTTGCGATGAATTTCCAGCGATTTACTACCCCGAAGATTATATTAAAGGCGCTTTCGACTATGAATTGTCCTCCGGTATGACATTTTGCGTTGAGGTTTACGCAGGGGCCGTGGGGTCCGAAGTTGGTGTTAAGATTGAACAGCAGGTATTGGTTACCGAAACGGAGTACGAATGTTTGAGTAATTATCCTTACGACGAGAGACTAATGGCGTGATTTCTTGAGTTTAATCATTGGCGTTATAGGCACCGGAACCATTGCAGCGCCAATGGTGCGATCGTTGTTGCGTCGTATGCCCGACGTACGCGTCATCGTGTCGCCGCGATCCCCTGGAGTAGCTGCCGATCTGGCAGCGTCCTCTCGTGTCAGCATTGCGCAGAGTAATCAGGACGTACTCGATGCTGCTGACACTATATTGCTGTGCTTGCTGGCCGTGGTTGCCAAAGAAGTCATGCCAGCTCTTCGATTTCGTCCTGGCCACCGTGTTTTAAGCGTCATGGTCGATTACTCCGTAGAAGATTTGCTGGTTGACTGCAGTCCGTGCAGCCATGTGGAGCTCACCATTCCGTTACCATTTATTGAAACTGGTCATTGTCCTTTACCGTGCTATCCAACGGCACAAATCGTTGAAGAATTGTTCGGTGACGACAACATCGTAACGGTGCTAACAACGATCGAGGCTATGCAGCCGTACATAGCGGTATCCGGAGTCATATCGGCGTTCATGCAAAGCGTAGATGAGGTATCAGGCTGGCTGGGAGGTCAAACGAAGAATCGCGTAGCTGCCGAAGCCCACGTGCTTAATTTGTTAGTTGGCTACTTGCAGGCCGTAACACGCGATGGCGACGATCGACTCAAAGAGGCGGTGAGCGACCTTTCTACTGAAGGGGGACTTAACGCTCAGTATCGCCAGGCCTTGCTGGATGCGGGCTATTATCAGACTATGCGCGCGGAGCTCGACGTACTCCTGAAACGTCTTACCAAATAGAGTCTCGTTGATGTCTACTCCAGCACAGTACACGCGCGGAGTTATTCAAGCTATTGTAGCGGGCTTCTTTTTAAGCAGTGCTGGCATCGGTATTCGATTGATTGAATCTGCGGATGCGCTTCAAATAAATTTTTGTCGGGCCTTTGGGTTAGTAATTTTTGCGCATGCGGTACTTACCTGGCGCAGCTGTGGGAAACCTTTTCGACAACTCATAAATAAAATGGGTGCCATGGGTGGGCTGTTACAACCAATTACCACGCTGATTTCTTTGCCTAAAAAATCTTCCGCCTGGGGCCACACCCTGGCGCGTACAACGCTTACCCACACCTGCATTTCCTGTGTAGACGGAACGAGATATATCATGCCGTTCTCCTGCGCTGTACGAATCCATTTTCGGTCTTCGGCTCGTGCGTCGGCGAACTGTTTGCGGATTTGGTCCGACCACATGCGCATGGACGTGCCCTGAGGAGAGTCGTAGTCTCCAGACACGACCATCAGGTGGAATTTACGTGCTTGTGCTGCCCCTGTGGACAGCGAGGCGCACAGCGCAAACAGTGTGAGAAATGCGAGTAGTGCGCGCATGAGTTATTCCTGTAAGACGAGGTAAAGAGTATTCCAGTGGTGGTTATGCAACGCAAATGAGTTGAAGAGCCGAAAGTTGACAGCAAACGCTTAACCATTTGCCATTTTTTCATTGCGAGCCTCAGCTTCAGCCCAATCTTTTGGCAGTGTTTTTGCCGCCCAAAAGAATGCTATTACTGATATCGCATAGGGAATTATAAGTGACGTTATCGCTAAGCGAAGAGCATGAACTTCACCGTATTGCTCTGTCAAAGCGGAACTTGCAAGCCCAATATAAGTTGGTCCGCCACCGAGCGCGATCAGATTCAAAATTAAAAAGAACAATGCAGTAGACATTGCTCTCATGTTAATTGGAGCGAGCGTCTGTGCCGCTGCAAAACTCGGACCGAGATATACACCTGCACAGAGCAGGTAAACCGTAATCAGAGCCAGGTGCAGATAAATGCTCTCTACCCAGAACGCGGCGATTAAGGCGGGAACACCAATCAGCAATACCGCCCCAGGCATCCAGCCATATGCACTGATATTTTTCTTGGCTAGTTTCTCGGTGATTACGGCGCCAAAGTAGGTGCCGGCGCCATAGCCGACAAGGTGAACCAGGCCGAGCATTATCATTAGCCAGCGAAACTTTCCGTTGCCCGCGCCAGGCATATACTCTGGCAGAAAGCGAACAATGTAATCTACGCCCCAATTAGCCACGGCGTAGCCACCAAAACTTACCCATGCGATGCCCATACACATGGCCCACCAGCTCGGTATTTTGGCAAGTGTTTTGATGGACTCGCCTACACTAACTGGCTCTAATACAATGTTCTCGCCTTCCATTTGTCCGCGCTTTGGTTCGCGCACAACGAGGGCAATGACCAAAGCCAAGACAATACCAGCGGCACCCAATGAAACAAGTGTTCCTCGCCAACCGAGAGTCTCGACTAACACACCTGCGAGAATATAGGAGAATGCAATACCGATTGGAATACCAAGTGAATACACGCCGAGAGCGCTGGCACGTTGTTCCTTTGGATACAAATCTGAAATGATAGAATGCGAGGGAGGAGAGCCACCCGCTTCGCCAATTCCAACACCGGTTCTGGCAAGCAGCATGGTTAAAAAGCTATTTGTCATGCCAGTTAATGCAGTGAAGAAACTCCAAAGAAAAACCGAAACGCCGATAATTTTAATTCGACTATAGCGGTCCGCCAACCAGGCAATTGGTATGCCGACAGTTGTGTAGAGTAGCGCGAAGCCAAATCCCTTAAGAAGACCTAACTGCCAGTCTTCAAAACCAAGATCTGCTTTAATGCTTGGTGACAAAGCACCCATAATTTGACGATCAATGAAGTTGAACACATACGCCAAGGTCAGCAACCACAATACCAACGTGCGATAGTTCCTGGTCTCGGCCGGTTTGGCTTGATTCATAGTGACCCATCTCTAGTTTTGCGTTGTTGGGTGATCACACAGCCAATAACTGTATACGACCAGTCTAATTTCAGACAGATTGATCATACGCCGGTTTTTGTTAGAACGGCAACAAGGCCTCAATGTTTTAAGCATACTTGCCTTGTGAAGCTCAGTAATGATCTCCAGGCTTTAGCGCAATAAAAAAAGCCCTCCGAAGAGGGCCTTTTGTCGTGCGTGTTGCTTAGCTTGCGAGATGATTATTTGGATTTGGCGGCTTTGCGATCGTGAGCTTCTTTGATCACAACTTCTGCAACGTTGTTCGGGCACGGTGCATAGTGCGAGAACTCCATTGAGAACTGGCCACGACCTGACGTCATGGTACGCAGGTGACCAATGTAGCCAAACATTTCACTTAAGGGTGCTTGTGCTTTAACGCGAACGCCGGTTACGCCGGTGTCCTGAGCTTTGATCATGCCACGACGACGGTTAAGGTCGCCGATCACATCACCCACGTGAGCGTCTGGCGTAAATACGTCGACTTTCATGATGGGCTCAAGCAACTGAGGTGACGCTTTAGGAATGGTCTGACGATAAGCCGCACGCGCTGCCAGCTCAAACGCCATGGCGGATGAGTCAACGGCGTGGAAAGCGCCGTCGAGCAGAGTAACTTTCACGTCGAGCAGCGGGTAGCCTGCAAGCGTGCCTTCTACCATGCTGGTGCCAAATGCTTTTTCAATGGCTGACCAGTATTCGCGAGGAACGTTACCACCGGTGACTTTTGATTCGAACTCATAGCCACTGTTGACTTCGCCAGGCCCGACAATGTAATCGATTTTAGCGAACTGACCTGAACCACCCGTTTGTTTCTTGTGGGTGTAAGAGTCTTCAACTTTTTGCGTGATCGTTTCACGGTAGGCCACCTGAGGTTTGCCCACTTCAACTTCGACACCATGTGTACGCTTCAGAATGTCGACTTTAATGTCGAGGTGAAGCTCACCCATGCCGGCAAGAATGGTTTCGCCAGATTCTTCGTCCGTACTTACGCGGAACGATGGATCTTCTTGAACCATTTTGTTTAACGCTACGCCCATTTTCTCGGTGCCAGCTTTATCTTTAGGACTAATCGCAATCGAGATCACAGGATCCGGGAACACCATGGGCTCAAGAGTCGCCGGGTTATCCGGGTCGCACAAGGTGTGACCGGTACGTGTGTTTTTCATGCCAAGCAGCGCAATGATGTCGCCAGCCTGTGCAGAATCGCGTTCTTCACGTGAGTCGGCATGCATTTCAACAATACGTCCAATACGTTCAGTTTTACCGGTGAATGTATTCAGTACAGTGTCGCCTTTTTTAATTGATCCTGAATAGATCCGTGTAAAGGTCAAGGCGCCGTAACGGTCGTCCATGATTTTAAACGCAAGTGCGCGAAGCGGGGCTTTGGCGTCCACAATAGCTTTGCCACCTGTTTCGTTACCTTCCAGATCAACTTCTGGCTGAGGTTCGACTTCCATCGGGTTAGGCAGGTAGTCAACAATCGCGTTGAGTACAAGCTGAACGCCTTTGTTCTTAAACGCCGAACCACAGTACGTTGGGAAGAAGTCCAGAGCGATGGTGCCTTTACGAACGCACAGCTGAAGGTCTTCAATAGAAGGTTCTTCACCTTCCAGATATTTTCCCATCAGGTCGTCGTCTTGCTCAAGAGCGGTTTCGACGAGCATTTCACGGAATTCTTCGGTTTTGTCAGCGTATTCAGCTGGAATATCGACCACTTCGTAAGCGGTCGGATCACCTGATTCGTCCCATATCCACGCTTTGCGTGTGAGCAAGTCGATACAGCCGATGAAGTCCTCTTCGATTCCGATTGGCAGCACCATGACAAGAGGCTTGGCACCCAACACGGTGCGCACCTGATCCACGACGCGGTAAAAATCGGCGCCCATGCGATCAAGTTTGTTGACGAAAATGATACGTGCGACTTCTGAGTCGTTCGCGTAGCGCCAGTTGGTTTCAGACTGGGGCTCTACGCCGCCAGATCCGCAAAACACGCCTACGCCGCCGTCGAGCACTTTAAGAGAACGATAAACTTCGATGGTGAAGTCAACGTGTCCCGGGGTGTCGATGATGTTGAGGCGGTGGTCGTCCCACACACAGGTCGTTGCCGCTGACTGAATCGTAATGCAGCGCTCTTGCTCTTGATCCATAAAGTCAGTGGTAGCGGCACCATCGTGCACTTCACCAATTTTATGAATCTTGCCAGTTAATTTCAAAATGCGCTCAGTCGTGGTGGTTTTACCTGCGTCCACGTGGGCGAAAATTCCGATGTTGCGGTACTTCGTTAGGTCAGTCATAACAGTTCTCTGCGTATTCAGTTAAATGTAGTGCTCGTAAATTTGTAGGCGTCAAAATTTTTGTCTCGTCCAGCGTAAAAAGCCCATCTGCGGCAGGGTAGCCAGCGGATGAGCTGATTTGGGCGACGAGTAGTAGTTAACCTGTTGAATAATCAGGTGTAATCAAATCGACCTTACAAACTGTGCGCGCATAATAGCAGGGCAGGCCCATGGCCACCACACCCACGCCCCAAAAACCATGCAATTTTTGGCTTTATTTGCCAACTTTTTATCTTTTTAACGTTTGGCTGATTTCCTGAATGCGCGTCCTGTGGGTGAGAAGTGGCTCCGGTATCGATTAACTACCAAGACACGGTGGATTAGAGGCTGTGGGAGCGCACCCGCTTGGTCCGAAGGACCCTGCATGGAAGTACTCTTTGGGTGCGAATTCAACCGGTTACGTCACGTTACGTTAAGCGATTGCCGCGCCCTTCGGGCGCGCAATGACGAAGTGAAGGTTTTCACACAAACTCCATGTGGACGTCGTATAATTGCCGCACCGCATCAGGGACTGAGCGGGCTTAATAGCCTCAGGACTTGGCTGATGCATAGCTCACAGGATCGCGACGACATGCCCCACCCTTTGTACCCGTTTTTTGCCAACAGCGGCAATAGTCCGGTTCGGACCCCCATTATTCGCTCGATTGCAACTTCTGCCTTGCTGGCGTGTTCCACCGTATCCGTTCCATCGATGGCCCGGGACGCGGCGGCTGACGACGTTGTGGTGGTTCGAGTGCAGCCTCTCCATCAGATTGTTACAGCCCAGCGACAATTTGCGCCCGCGACGGTGGAAGCCGCTAACAGGGCGACTGTGGCCGCGCGCGTTTCGGCCAACATAGATAGTGTCGAAGTCGAAGTGGGCCAGCGCTTGAAAAAAGGTGAGGTGCTTGCGCAGCTCGATAGTCGTGACTACGTGCTAGCGCTACAACTTACCAAGGCGCAGCTTGAATCTACCGAAGCCCAAATTGCCCAGGCCAATCTTCGCTTGAAACGGGCTCTGGAGCTTTCAGGCAACCAATATATTTCGGCGGACGATTTGCTCGCAAGAGAAACTGACGTGGTTGTGCTTACCGCTAACCGCGCGTCGAATAACGTGACCATTCGGATCGCCGAGAACGACGTAGCTAAAACCAAAATCATTGCCCCGTTCGACTCCGTGGTCGTAGCGAGAATGGCGCAAGTCGGAAGTTACGTGACGCCGGCGGCACCCATGTTTGAGCTGGTGCAGCTGGATGCGCCCGAAGTTGAAGCGCGTGTGGCATCAGATTTGATTGAGAACATTGAAAGCGGCCAGAGTGTTCGCTTTGAGCGCAACGGCAAGTTTTGGCCGCTTAAGATTTTACGCGTTAGTCCGGTTGTTCAGACAGACACCGGGTCGCAGCTTGTGCGACTTGGCTTTACTCTTGCGGCGACCGCAGTAGGAAGTAGTGGTCGAGTGAGTTGGCAAGATTCCGGTGGATTGCTGCCGGCCGACATGCTGGTACAAAGAGGTAAGGCATTGGGCGTGTTTGTGGTCGAAGGTGACCGCGCTCGCTTTCATGTCATAGAGAACGCTCAGGAGGGCCGGCCAGCGTCGGCTGGGTTACCGCTTGATACTCGCATAGTCACGCTTGGTCGATTCAAGATACAGGACGGTCAGCGACTTAATATCGTCGCCAACTAGCTATGTTGCGCAAACTTCTTACCCACCATCCGCTGGTAAACATCCTGTTTTCCGTAGTGCTGATTTTCGGCGTGTTGTCTTTTCTGGATATGCCCCGAGAAAACGATCCCGACGTCAATTTCAACTGGGTTATTATTAATACCGTGTTGCCCGGTGCGTCCGCCAAGGACGTCGAAGACCTGGTAACAGCGCCGCTTGAGGATGCGTTGTCTGGCGTTAAAAACATTAGATTTTCGTCGAGCAACTCACAGCAAAACAGCTCAAGCATGGTCGTGCGTTTTGATGAAATGACGCGCAATGAATTTCTTATTCGTCTTGCCGACTTGCGACGTGATATTCAAAACAAAGCGCGTGCCGAGCTTCCCGACGAAGCCGAAGATCCGTACATTTTGGAACTCACTACATCATCTGGCTTTCCGACTGCTATTGTTGTGTTGGTTGGACAAGCCGACGACGAATCTCTGCGCGAAGTCGCTCTTGCCATAAAGCAGGATTTTGAGCGTTTCGAAGGCATTGATAGTGTTAATACGCAAGGCCTAAACCCGCCAGAGCTACAAGTTAATCTGAACTTGTCTGCGCTTGCCGCCCGCGGCATGAGCCCTGTGGAGGTGAGCGACAGCATACGCAGTGCGTACCGTGACACTTCGGCCGGTGAGTTAAACGTTGCAGGTGCCGCATGGCTGGTGCGTGTGGATGAGGCTGATCCCGATCCGGAAAAGCTGGCAAGTTATAAGCTGCGTACGCCAGATGGCGGGCAGATTGCGCTGGGTCAAGTGGCTAAAGTTGAGCGAGTACGCAAGAGGGCGACAACCAAAGTTTCCTTCGAAGGGAGCCCGGCTGTTTCTCTTGCGCTGGTTAAGCAAAAATACGTTAACACTCTTGATCTGATTGATCGCGTTAATGTTTACGTTGAACAGAAAAATGCGCAGTTAGCCGAGCGCGGAATTCGCGTTATTCTTGCCGATGATCAGACCGTTCAAACGCGTAGCGCACTTAACATTATGGGTCGTAACGCTGGGCTCGGTTTGTTTTTGGTGCTGATGGTTTGTTGGCTTTTCTTAGGTATTCGTATTGCGCTAATGGTGACGCTCGGCATCGCTTTTTCCATCGCCGGCACTTTGTGGATTCTAAATGTTACAGGCAACACGCTTAACGTGATGGTTCTGCTTGGCATAGTCATTGTGCTCGGCATGTTGGTTGACGATGCGGTTGTGGTGGTTGAGGCCATTTACTACCGTTTGCAGCGTGGAGCTAAAGGCATCGATGCCGCTGTTGACGCTCTAAGTGAAGTGGGTAAGCCGGTTTTGTCCGCCGTAGCTACCACCATGGCAGCGTTCCTGCCGCTTATGTTGCTCGAAGGCATTGTGGGTCAGTTCATGTTCGTTATCCCGTTCGTGGTGACTACGGGTCTTGCGGTGAGTCTTATTGAAGCGTTTTGGATTTTACCGGCTCATGTGATCGCCCTCGGTTCAAATGCTGTTGGTTCGTCGAACAATAAAGAACACTGGCGCACGCGTTGGACAGCAAGTCTGCGAAAGCGTTACACATTGGCGCTTAGTTTCTTTATGCGACGTCCGCTACTGTTACTGTTAGCTACTATTATCTTAATCGCACTCGCGTTCTTTTCGATCAAGAGCGGGCGTGTCACGCTTGATTTTTTCCAGGCCGATCCACTACGTATTTTTTACGTCAACGTTGATATGCCGCCAGATACGTCGCTTGACGAGACGCTCGCTCAAGCCAGGGCTGTTGAGGTTCGTGTCAGAGAAAAAGTTGATGCCGATGAGGTCCGGGCGATTACCACTTTTTCCGGAATTAAATTCACTGAGACGGAAGCTTTGTTTGGCGATCAATACGGTCAAATACAGGTATCGCTTAATCCGCGTGGTGATGGTCGCACTGTGAGTGAAATACTGGACGGCTTGCGTGACTACGCTCTGGCCACCCCGGGTGATGGGCGAGTGACGTTTACTGAGCTTTCCGGAGGACCTCCTACACTTAACGATATCAACGTTAAAGTGCGCAGCGACGACTACGCAGAACTGCGTTTGGCGGCGGATAAAATGAAAGAGCTGGTTGCGTCGATTCCCGGTTCATCCAATATTAATGACGACGACGTACCCGGTCGTCTTGAGCTGACGCTCGATTTGAATGAGACGGCTATTCGGCGTGCAGGACTTGAACCCGGGGTGGTCAGTCGACTTGTACGGCTTCATGTCGATGGTGAAATCGTCAGCTTTTTGCGCTTCAAAGGTGAAAAGATGGACCTGCGCGTTCGTGCAGCACCCAGGCAGCTGTCGTCGATAGAAGAAGTGTTGGATGAGCCCATCGCTCTACCGGCAGGCGGAACTACTTCGTTACGTGAGCTAAGCACGAGCAGCGTGCAACGCAGTTCCGGCATTATTCGGCATTACAACTTTCGCAGGTCGATAAGCGTTACTGCTGATATTGACGAAACCCAAATTAATATTCAGCAGGCTAACGACCTGCTTAAGGAAAAATGGGAAATAGCCAGAGGTCAGTTCTTGACTGCCGACGCAGACTATTCAGGCGTTCTAGATGACATCAATGAATCGCTTGACGGTATGTTAGTGCTGTTCATGTTCGGTTTAGGTTTGATGTATCTCATATTGGCGACCCAGTTTAGAAGTTATTTCCAACCACTATTAATTCTAACCACCGTGCCTATGGCATTTACGGGCGTAGTACTTGGGTTGTCCATTACCGGTAATCCGCTTAGCTTGTTCTCGCTGTATGGAGTAATTGCCTTGACGGGCATCGCGGTTAACTCCGCCATTGTGCTCATTGACGCCGCCAATCAGCGAATCGAATCTGGTATGCGCCCACTGCACGCCACTGTTTACGCAGCACGACGACGTGTAGTTCCGGTGCTAATGACTGCAACGACAACCATAGCCGGCTTGTTTTCATTGGCTGTAGGGCTTGGCGGTAAGTCTCTCATATGGGGGCCGGTGGCGAGTAGTATTGTATCCGGGCTGGTCGTAGCAACAGCGTTAACGCTGTT
>QIGP01000322.1 GCA_003228965.1 Gammaproteobacteria bacterium | reverse complement strand
GACGTGCTCGGTCATGGAAAAATAAACCCGGTTAAGAAGTGGTGGTTAGATCACGACCGTAATCGTAAAACGGGTGAGTACACAATTAGTCCCAAAGTTAGCGTGCGCCAGCTGCAGCCCGAGCTAAATTTGCGTCACGAAGACCAAACGCTCGCGGTCTACCCTGCTCATTTGGCACCGCACCCGTACCCTTATCCGTATCCGGCGGACAGAGAGGCAGGTATCAAAGCCTACCGCGACATGTTGTCGCCCAAAGAGTACAAGCGACGCCTTGAAGCTGGCGAACTTAGCCCGGAGCATCGCTATTCGGTACCAACGGGAGAGTCTCCAGTACTGCGTCTGGACGTTACGCGCATTGAGCATGAGACCCACGACATTACTCGCTATCGGCTGGAAGCATCTGACGGTAGCGAGCTTCCAGCGTTTACAGCAGGCGCTCATCTTGATGTGGTGGTTGCGCCTGAGTTTTTCCGGCAGTACTCGCTGTGTAGTGACCCCGCCGAACGTCGTTACTACGAGATAGCCGTGCTGCGTGAAACCGAAGGGCGTGGCGGGTCTGACTTGATGTATCGAGTGTTTAATCAGGGCCGCAAAGTGTTTGTGTCGCGACCAATTAACCATTTTCCACTAGTTGAGACAGCATCGCGCACTCGTCTTTTTGGAGGAGGTATCGGGGTGACACCCATGCTGGCTATGGCTCACCGTTTACAGGCAATCAACGCTTCGTTTTCGCTGCACTATTCTTATAGAAGTCGGGAGCAGGCCGCGTTTTTGGAGTTGTTGGATGGTGTGAGTTGGTCTGCAAAGGTACAGCACCACAACTCAAGTGAAGGCTCACGGGCTAAATTGCAGAGTCTTGCAGCACACTACCAGGAAGGCGAGCATCTTTATGTGTGCGGTCCCGATGCGTACATGCAAGCTGTCATGCAGGTTGCCGTGGAGGCGCACTGGCCGGAAGAGGCCCTCCACGCCGAGTATTTCACTATTCCCGAACTACCCGACTACGTGAACCACGATTTTACGTTGCAACTGTCCCGCTCGGGGCGTGAGGTAGAAGTGGGTGCGACCATGAGCGCCACAGACGCGTTGGCTGATGCAGGTGTACACGTGGACGTTAAGTGTTCTGACGGGCTGTGCGGCGTCTGCCGCTGCGGTGTGCTGGATGGCGACGTAGAACATCGTGATTTTGTGTTGTCGTCGGAGCAGCGCAAGTCGTGCATGATTTTGTGCCAGTCGCGAGCGGTGCACAAAGGCGGCGTGATTAAAATCGATCTGTGACGCAGCCCAAACGCCGTTCAGTTAGTGAGCAGGTGTTACTCCACCTTCGGTTACCTTCACGGACAGGTTGAGAGGTGGCTCAGGAAATAGAGACGATTTCCTCAGTTTTATTGCGCCCTTGCCCTAATTCCGATCCATCTGACCACTTTGAGGCAAATTTTACTGTCTATCCTGGCTTTCGCTTTGATACCATTCCTGCATGGAACTTAATGCTATTAACTACACCGACCCCGATGCGCCTGCACGTTTTGTTGGGAGCCTCCGGGAAACCGGTTTTGGGGTGCTTAAAGAACACCCGCTACGACAGAAGCAGGTGGAATCTATCTACCGCAACTGGAAAATATTTTTCGACGGCGTGACAAAGAGTGACTTCGTGCACGGCGAGACTCACGACGGCTTCTTCCCGATTGAGCTTGCTGAGGCCGCGAAGAATTGTGAAGTTCGGGATATCAAAGAGTACTTCCAGTTTTATCTGTGGGGGCAGTGTCCGGCCGAACTGCGCGAGGAAATTATTGAGTACTTCAACGACACCTGTCAGTTCGCAGCCAGGCTGCTGGGCTGGATTGAGAACCACAGCCCCAAGTCTGTCCGCGCGCTTTACCACGAGCCGCTGTCCAGCATGCTACAAAACTCCGAGCAGTCGATGTTGCGCATTTTGCACTACCCTCCTTTGCAAGGGGACGAGCTTCCAAGTGCGATACGTGCAGCCGCTCACGAAGACATTAATTTGATAACCATTCTTCCGGCGGCCCACGAGCCCGGGCTTCAGGTCAAGCGCCGCGACGGTTCCTGGATGGACGTGCCGTGCGATTTTGGTAACCTCATTATAAATATCGGCGACATGTTGCAAGAAGCTTCAGATGGCTATTTCCCGTCGACAACGCACCGCGTGATTAATCCGCCCGACTCAGACCACAATCGCTCGCGTATTTCGCTGCCGCTGTTTTTGCATCCGCGTCCCGACGTTGTATTGTCGTCAAAGTATACCGCCGACAGCTATCTCAAACAGCGACTTGATGAACTACGACAGGCCAAAAACTAGTGTCTAAAAACGAGTTCGCAAGACCGCCACTCGACGTTATTTTTGATACCGACCTTGGCGTGGACGACGCGATGGCTCTGCTCTATTTGCACGCGTCGCCACACATTCGTTTGCGCGCCATTTGCACGGGCGTGGGTAACGCACCGGTGGAAATGACTACGCGCAACTGCCTGTACATGTGTGAACGCTTTGGCATAGACGTACCAGTCTTCGAAGGAGAGGGGGTGGGCCTTGACGGCACTAATCACCTTCCGCCACCACACATGATTCACGGTGACGACGGGCTTGGAAACATTAACCCTGAAGTGCGTGCACGGGCTAAGGAAAGCCAGTCGGCGCCTGATTATCTGGTAAGCGCTCTTAATAGTGCGCCAGGCGAGATAACCGTAATCACGGTGGGAAGGTTGACTAACCTTGCGCTTGCGTTGCAAAGCGACCCTACCATTGCTACTAAAGTTCGCAACGTGGTTGTGATGGGTGGGGCGACTGGAAAGAATGGCCATACGGGAAACGTATCACCTGTGGCTGAGGCTAACGTCTTTGGTGATCCGCTGGCGGCCGATCAGGTCTTTGGTGCGGACATGTCCACGGCGATGGTAGGGCTTGACGTAACCCAGCAAGTCTTTATGGATGAGACGTACTTTGACGGGCTGCGAGAACACGGCGGGGATGCAGGCCAGTTTATTCATGACATCAGCCGGATCTATAACAATTTTCATCGCGAGTGGAAAAACCTCGATGGTTGTTACGTGCATGATTCGTCAGCGACGATTTACGCAGTGCACCCTGAAATGTTTACGACACAGCGCGGGCAGGTGCGCGTTCAAGATGAAGGGGTGGGCGCAGGCCAAACCATTTTATCGCCAGGCGTTCAGTCGTGGTTTGTTGACGAGTGGCGTGACCGCCCGCTGATAGACGTGTGCGTGGACGTTAACAAAAACGCTGTGCTTGACGACTATCTGTCGGTGATAGCGCGACTGGCGTAATTCGTTTCTGTCAAACGTCAGGTTGACGTATTCGAGCGAAATACTTTCAAGGTTTAATCAGGGTTCAAACATGATCGACACGGGCGCGCAGAAAAGTGTAGTGGTTGTTGGTAGTACCAACGTAGACCTCATCATGCAGGTGTCGCAACTGCCAGCACCCGGTGAAACAGTGGGTGACGCAGCGTTCACTCAAGCCCTGGGTGGCAAGGGCGCCAATCAGGCGCTGGCTGCGACCCGAGCAGGTGCCAGTGTGTCGTTTGTAAGTGTTGTCGGTGATGACGACTACGGGCGCAATGCGCGTGAAGCGTTTGCTGTGGAAGGCATCGACGTGGCGCATATGACGAACAGCTGCGAACCTACCGGTACAGCCCTTATTTTTGTTGACCGGCACGGGGAAAATTGCATAGGCGTTGCGCCAGGGGCCAACGCCAAGTGCGATGTGACCAAAGTCGAGCAGGCACACGAACTGGTGCAGACCGCGCGCGTTATTCTCCTGCAACTTGAAATTCCGCTTGACTCGGTGCGCGCGGTTTTAAACCTCGAATCCCGGGCGCACACCATTTTGAATGCCGCCCCTATGCTTGAGCTAACTCCTGATGACATCGGCAAGCTCGATACACTGGTGGTCAATCAGACGGAGCTCACCCAGATTGTTGGTCACTGCGTTCGCCCAAGGAAAGGCAAAGTTCTGAACAACGCCGAAGCGTGCCGCTCGCTGCATACATTAGGCGTTACCAACGTGGTGGTCACTCTTGGTAAAGAGGGTGTGTTTTTGAGCAGCGCAGGCGTGCAAAAGGCACTACCGGGTTTTCAGGTTGACGCTGTTGATACTACGGGCGCCGGCGACACGTTTTGTGGAGCGCTTGCCGCGCGTTTGGCGCTGGAGGCCTCCTTTGAGGACGCGGTCACTTTTGCCCAGGCCGCCGCAGCGCTAGCGTGCACCCAACTTGGAGCGCAAAGTGCTATTCCGGTGGAGTCAGCTGTCCAGGCATTTTTGTTGGCGTAGATGGAAGGCCGCTCCCACAGTAAGGCGTAAAATCCGCAAGGGGCTGGGGCCCAGTGCCAAACACGGCTGTCAGTGCCCTAAGCTAACGGTAACCATCACCAAGCAGCTCGCGGTATTCCTCAAGTTCTTGCTCAGCGTGGTACAGATCGCGATTGAGCTCAACGAGCGATATACGGTGCGACTCGGCGTCCCGGGTTAGTTGTTTTATCTCATCCAGCAATTTCTGGCGACTGGCGGCATTACCGTCGTTTTCAACCAGCTTCCGCTCAAGGTCTCGAAGGTCACCTTCGTCGTCGTCCAGCTCATGCTCGATATCGTTAATTTCAGATTCAACGTCACTCACGGCCTGCTCGAAGCGGTATAGAACACGGCCGTCTTCCAGAGCTTCTACAAACGCAGGTTCAAGATCTTCGGGACACACACCATTATAAGAGTGTCCATTGCTTCCCATTTCGTAGCCTTTTGAGGGAATGCAATATTGACGAAGCCCATCGGCACGGCCCAGCTCATATTGATCAAGGTTTGGCGCGATACCGACCTTCGCACAAGCCTTGCTGTGATCACCGATACGCCCCGCGCTACCTGAGCGACCGTCTTCATAGCCGACCGTGCGCCACTCTGCGGAGCGGCATTCGTCAGCGCTCATCGATGCGCAGCCACTAACTAGAACCAGTCCAAATAATGCTGTTATTAACCGAAAGTTCGTTGTTTGCCTCTTCATCGAACTGCGCCCTGATAGTAGAAGGTAGAAAGCTTGAGGTTGCCACACTTTAGCAGAACGCCCGCTGAACGAGGTGCCCTTACGATTGCTACTGAACTCTGGTTTTAGCGTCGAAAAGTCTTACAACTTGGCTTTTAGTGCTTGGTTCACGCGAATCGTGCCGCAGAGGCCAGGGCCTTTTCGGGCCAATTTGTGTGACCCACTTCACACTTTTGAATCATGTTTTCCACAATCCACATCATTCAGGCCATAGGGTCCATTTCTGGCCCGGGAATTGCTTATAAATCAGTAATGGCCACTTTTAGCCAGCCGCATTGAATGATCGCCAAGCAATAGATCCTCGATGTCGGTCGCCTCGGGAATGAACGGGCCCAAGCAGGCGCAGGCAGGAAGTGACTGATTAAATATAAGAAATACTCTTGTCTCCCAAGGAGAAGAGTTTGAAGAAGCAAACAAGAGCGGAATAATGGCCGGGCTTCTTCACGCAACTAGCCTTTCATCGTCCTCGGTGAAGGGCTTTTTTTTTGTCATCCAGATTCTTCAAAGCGGACCTAATGTAGTGAAAATGTGACAAGTAGACGGGAGATTTATACAGGTTTCATTGGTTGAGTGAACCACTTATTTCCTCGGCTGTCAGCAATCTGCAACATTAGGTTTGTAACCTTCGAAGCATAGATTTAGAGTACGCATTACAAACGAATGAGATGTCCGGAAACTTTGAGACTCCGGACGTCCAATGGCCAATCCTTCTTTGGGGAAATTACATGTTTCATCAAGCTTTTAGCATGGCTCGGGCAGCTGTGTTCAACCCTGCCCGCACAGTACTGTCGCTTCTCGCGGCGGTGTGTTTGCTGGCATTTTCTGCGCCAACTTTTGCGCAGGAAAACACTTCATCGCTTCGCGGTAACGTGACCTCTTCGAGTGGCGAAGCCATTTCCGGGGCAACTATTACTGTTCGACATCTTTCAACAGGCACCAGCAAAACAACCACATCGAATGGGGCTGGAGCGTTTCGTTTGCCAGCTTTGCGCGTTGGCGGCCCTTACCAGGTGATACTGGGTTCCGCCAGTGGGTATGGTCAGCAAACGATCAACGACGTCTTTTTGGAACTCGGCGAAGCTTACCCGCTAAACCTTGTAACCCAATCGGACACTGTCGAAGAAGTGATCGTTTCGGCGTTACGCACTGATTCGCGTCTTGCCATGGGTTCTTCAAGTTTGTTTGATTCCGAGAACATTGCAGGTAACGCGAATGTTAATCGTGATTTCAAAAACATAATTCGCCAAGACCCCAGAGTCACTATCGATTTGACTAATCGAAATGCAGTTTCGATTGCCGGTACCAACAACCGCTTCAATAGCCTTACGGTTGATGGTGTTCGTCAAAATGATGACTTTGGTCTGAACAGCAGTGGTTTCCCGACTCAGCGTTCACCTATTTCAATTGATGCGCTGGAGCAGGTCTCAGTGGAAATTGCACCGTTTGATGTGAGCTACGGTGGTTTCACTGGAGGTACGATTAACGCCGTTACAAAATCAGGCACAAATGAGTGGGACGGCTCTATCGCTTTTTTCAAAGCGGACGATAGTTTGAGCGGCGACAATATTAACGGTGAAGACATTGACATCGGTGATTTTGAAGAAGAAACCTTATCGTTTACTTTGTCAGGCCCAATCATCAAAGATCGTCTCTGGTTTTTCGTAAACTACGAAGATTTTAGCGGTACCGACACCGATCCGCTTGAGTTTGGTCCTGCGGGTTCAGGTCGCTCCAACGTAATCGACGAAGTTACTCAGGCAGACATCGACGATGTTGTGCGCATCGCCAATGACGTATATGGTTTTAATGCTGGTGCACTACCAGATTCTGGTACCGACATTACCGATGAAAAATTGCTGATCAAACTTGATTTTGAGATTAACGATCAGCACAGCCTGACAGCAACCTATCAGGACGTTACGGGAAACGACCTGGTTACCCAGGGTAACAGTACGTTTAGTGCCCGACTGGGCCTTGCTTCAAACTGGTACGACCGTTCTGAAGACCTGCAGTCACTTTCTATTCAACTGTTCTCATCCTGGAGCGATGCTTTATCAACCGAGCTGAAAATTGCCAGTCAGGAACGTGAAACCGGTCAAAATTCTCTGTTCGGGACGGACTTTGCACAAATGAATATTGAGACGGCGGGAGGCGGTACGATTCGCATCGGGCCAGATATATTCCGTCACGCTAACGCGCTTACAAACGATCAGCTCCAGATCAAATTCAAAGGCGACTACTTACGCGGAAATCACCAGATTTCGTTTGGTGTTGAGCGCGATGCGCTGGATATATTCAACCTGTTTGCACCGACATCTGAAGGTGAATACGACTTTGACAGCATCGCCGATTTTGAAGCCCGCAACGCTTCCGATTTCAGTTACTCAAACGCGTTTACTAATAATAAACTAGACGCTGGAGCGGCTTTCGAGTTTGCTATTAATAGTCTGTACATACAGGACATCTGGGATGTCTCGGACCGTATGACCCTCAGTTTCGGTTTGCGCTATGACTTCTACACGAGTGACGACACACCTACTCTTAACCCTAACTTTGTTGCCCGAAATGGTTTCAGCAATACCGAGACACTCGACGGACGTGACATCATCATGCCGCGATTCGGTTTCACCTACGATTTCGATGATCGAACCGTTTTTCGTGGCGGTGTTGGCCTGTTCTCAGGTGGTTCGCCCAATGTTTGGATCTCAAATTCATTCTCCAATGACGGCCAGACCATCGTAACTCCCGATGATTCAGGTGCGGTTAATGCGGCTTGTACGGACATCACAAGTTCTGCAGCTGCGTTGACGAACGTTGATGGCTTCATTATTCCCCAAGCCGTTCAGGATTGTTTGTTCCCGGGTGCAGGTGACGTTGAAGCCACCGATCCTAACTTCAAAATTCCGTCAATCTGGCGTTTCAGCCTTGCAGCTGAGCGAGAGTTTGATTTCGGTAGTTTCCTGGGAGAAGGCTGGAACGTTACCGCCGAGGCGATTATTTCGCGTGCCAACGACGCGGTGGAATGGCGCGAGTTACGCCGCACGCAGATTGGCACTGCACCTGATGGACGTCCAATTTACGATCGTCCGTCAAACTATGACGTCATTCTTACTAACACAGGTGACGGCACGTCTGACAGTTTTTCTTTGACATTAGACAAGGCATGGGACACGGGCCTTGGTAATTTCGATATGTTCCTTGCGTACACTCGCTCAGACGTCACCGACGTAAACCCGTCTCAAAGCTCTACAGTAAGTTCAAACTTCGGCCGTCCAGCAACGTTTGATCGTAACGGTCGAGTTGAATCACGCTCCGACTTTGAAATCAAAGATCGCTTTAACGGTTCTTTCGGTTGGCAGAAGGATCTGTTTGGCAACAATATTACTCGCGTCAATTTGTTCTTTGAAAGCCGCAGTGGTAGGCCATTCAGTTATACAATGCGTGAAGCAGAGTTTGACGAAGCCGTATTTGGTGGTGATCGCACGTTCGCACGCCGCGATAGTCAGTTATTGTACGTTCCGTTGATGAACGATCCGAACGTTATTTTTGCAAGTGACGCAGGGGCTCTTGTTAACGATGCTGCGGTAGAAGCAAACTTTAACAGCTTCATCGCTGCGGCTGGTCTTGAAGGTTCACGTGGTCAGATTCTTGGCCGTAACCATGGTACAACTCGCGGTATGACGCGCGTAGACATGCGTATTCAGCAGGAAATAGGCTTTGGCGATCTTCCGCTGTTTGGGAAATCAAAAGTAGATGTTTACTTCGACATCGAAAATTTGGGTAACCTTTTGAACGACGAATGGGGTCGAGTGGAACAGGTCAGCTTCCCGTTCAATTTCACGGCTACTGACGTGTCAATCAACGCTAACGGTCAATATGTATATAGCATTCGCAACGACGATTTCAGCGGCGCTATTGATCCAGCTCGTGAGTTTACGTTGCCTTCACTGTATAAAATACAGCTAGGCTTCAAAGTATCGTTCTAATTGGAACGATTACTAAAAAAAAGGGCGACCATTTGGCCGCCCTTTTTTTTACATATACAGAACTGAGCGTGTTGTCAGGGATTCTAGAATTCAAATGCTCGAGTTGCCCCAGTCTGCGAAGGGGTGTCTAGCTCACGACGTTGAAGGTGGTGACAGTGAGTCACCTTGTCCTAGCGCAGCTGGCTGTCCTTACTGCCTCGACGATTAATCCCGCCCAGGCGTTTAGCCTCAGTGTCTTCCAACTCCTGGCACTTCACACAGAGCTTAACGCCAGGCACCGCCGTACGGCGAGCTTCGGGAATTGCAGTTTCACATTCTTCGCAGTGTGAGCTACTGGTACCGCGTGCCATTTGGCTGCGCGCTCGCTTAACCGCGTCTTCAACGCTTGCATCAATTTGTTCCTGCACGGCGCCATCACGTGCCCATCCACCAGCCATAACGTTTTCTCCATTTAGCTTTCTCTCGACTGTAACACAGGGGCCTTCTACCGCCCTGTTTGAGTAGTTGTAACCTGATAGATGTGCATCGAGTTACCGCTTCCCATAAAAAAAGAGCGCAGCCGGGGCGAACACCAATCACCTTAACTACGCTCTTTTTATCAAAGTGGGGGGGAACCCACTGCCTACCTTAAAGCGTTATAAAATTATCTCTCACTGCCTGGGCAAGAATTTCTGGTGGCAACAAACCTTGCGCCAGAATAAAGTCATGAAACGCCATCGCGTCGAACTTATCGCCCATTGCTATCTCTGTTTGAGTGCGTAGAGCCTGAAGGTTCAAATAACCGTAGTAATAAGCGGTGGCTTGTCCTGGTATGCGATAGGTGTAGCGCTCAATTTCGTTCTGCGCCCAGCTTTCACCTAATACGACATTCGCGCTGTTAAAGGCAAATACGCCGCGGGTAATCGACACGCCGCCCTCGATCATGCTGGAGAACTGCAATTCGTGTCCCGGGCGAGCTTCGTGAGCGGTCAGGGTCCAGGCGCCTGCTTTGTAGGTGTCGTCGGACTCTGGCCACGTGCCGTCATCATTTTGCACCAG
>QIGP01000387.1 GCA_003228965.1 Gammaproteobacteria bacterium | reverse complement strand
CGAACTCTCTGATCATAACCAGAAAACGGTACGTAGCGGCGTGAATGTGGGCGGCCAGGCAGGAGATTTCGTCGGCCAGAATTTCGTTCTGAGTGGGCTGTATTTTGGCGGATTGCATGAGCTTTCCTTAGCTGTATGTATAAACAGTATGATACTCAATTTATCATTATAAATTAATAGAGTAAATGATTTTTACGGATCAAATTCAGTCAGCTCATTGACCGTATTCGACTCTCGAACTGCGGCGCTAGAGCCGAGCATTCCAGGAGCTGGTGAGTCCATTTAAAGGTACTCCAACTACGGTTTTTATTTCGGTGCAGTGCCAGGCATGGTTTCAAAACCCGGAGCAAACTCGACCAATACTCCAGTTAGACTTAGCAGGACGGAAACATCGCCCTCCACTGTGCCGACACCGGTTTGCAAAAGAGACCCAAGGGTTGTCGCTCCCATAATCACAGTATCAAGATCACTTCGATTCATGGTGATAGTGGCATCGGCATTCTCTGCTGAAAAACCTGCAATATTGGTTAAGGTGCCACTGCTCATTTCAACAACATAGCTCTCATCAGTATCTGGCGTTAGAAAGTTAATGATGAAATCGTTTCCATCTGCCAAGTCACTATTTACCCGGGTAGCGACTGCGTCCCACCACTGACTCGTTGTCATTGCTTTGACAAGACTTGGGCTTGTACCTCTTGAGGCAGGAATTCTTGGCATGCCATTGCGTAAGTCCTGAGCGGTTGCAAGAAAGACGTTGCGCATACTGGCACTCTCATACTGAAAACCAAGCTGTTCGAACACATCCGCAAGCAAATCTTTTGCGGCCTGGTTGTCCTGTTGGGCGTACACCAGCTTATTCAATATTTCCATGGCCATACGATAGTGGCCGTCGCCAATGAGTTCTTCACTGCGACTCATAATGGCTGCTGCACCACCCATCATCTCCACATAAAGAGGCGCGGAATCTGCCGGGGAAAGCGGCGCAAGAGTCGCTGGATTGCCATCCCAATACCCAAGATAACGATTAGCTACTGCGCGTGAGTTATGGAACTCTGAACCATGATACTGACGAACATTCCACTGCTGCTGTAATGACTTTGGAACTTTATATTCATTGTGTATTTCGTTGATCGTGACCCCTTGATTGGCGAGGTGCAGAACCTGATTGTTTAGATTCGCATAAGCGTCTCGCTGGGCTCGCATAATTTCCTGAATTCTTTCATTACCCCAGCGCGGCCAGTTGTGAGAAGACACCATAACCTCAGCCTCCAAGCCAAAGCGATAGAGAGCTTCGTTTATTTGTTTTGACCATTGCAGGGCATCTCGCACAAGTGCACCACGCAAAGTATAAATGTTATGAATTGTCGCTGTTATATTCTCGGCCGCCCAGAATATTTTCTGCTCAGGAAACCAGGTATTCATTTCCGCTGGCGCTTCTGTGCCTGGAGTATTCTGGAAGTTAAGTTTCACGCCATCAATTGTGTGCTCTTCAAATTCACCTTCGATAACTAAAGTAGGCGCAATCAAACCAGTGGTGCCTGCTGCCAAGCCTTTGCCTATTGCCGAATCCACTTGCCCAAAGGGACTGGATGGAATCGTGCGGCCATATTGCAAGATGGCCCGGCGTGACATCGCGGTACCGGCATAGACATTTTCCGAGATTGCTTCTTCCATAAAACCAGAAGGTGCAATTATCATCACGTCGCCCGCGCGAACAGCATCCTCGCTAGTAACTCCCAGTACACCACCAAAATGATCAATATGAGAATGTGAATAGACCACGGCTTTAACCGGGCGCTCACCGAGATGCTCATTGGCAAGTGCCAAGGCCGCTGCTGCCGTTTCAGTGGTTAACAGCACGTCGAATATAATCCAACCTTCGTCGCCTTTCACCAATGTCATATTGGCTAAATCGAAACCTCTCACCTGATAGAGAAAATCTGGCACCACTTCATAGAGCCCAAAATTCATGTTCAGTGTGGCTTGACGTTGAAGTGACGGGTGTATGCTGTCTAAGTCGTCTCCGCTGAGCAGAAAGTCGTATCGATTCATATCCCATACGGTATTCCCAGCCGCACTAACGATACGCCTGCTATCCGGCTCGGCGATGAAGCCTCGGCTAGATTCGGCAAAATCCCGATCATCTTCAAAAGGCAGCGACCCTCTTAATTTACTTTGAAGGGCTATTGTGAACTCGCTTGGCGGATTTCCTTTCGGATTAAAGTGATCTTGAGCCTTCACGCCAAGGCTGGTGACCACTAAAAAATGGGTGCCTAAAAACAAGGCGAGAACTACTTTAAGTCTGGTGGCTATAGAAATTTTCATAGAGATGACGAAGTGTTGTTTATATAAACAAGCTTAAACTTAGTGCCATTCAAACCTGACCCTTTTTCTATTCCTGTTGCCTTCCAGTCTACGCTTTTTTCCTATTTTATATTCCTGCGAACCGATTTTTCTGGTTAACGAATATTCTGCATATTCAAGAGCTTGATTCTCCGATGAAGGAATTATCGCCAGTACATCGCTGTAACAATTGAGCTCCAAGGATTGGAAGAACTCAACAGTCATCGCAACCACTGTAAAGGTTGTAACCCTGACTTTCTGCCTTGAGCTGCCTTTTTCATTTGAAACACGGATGGTTTTCGATATGGCTCAACAAAAACATGACAGCATTTCACTTGCGATTTCGATCGCAGGAACTACCTCATATGATGGCGACATTGTCGCCTACGTATTCAAACGGGATGGGTCATTTACTGACCGCGTACCCGTAAAGAACGGTAAGGTCACACTTCCGTTTTCGGCAACCGACGCGCGCAAGCGCCAGGTGTTATTCGGCCCCGAACTTGATAACGACACGCCGCCGACTCTGCAAACTCTGCGTAGAATATCAGCGTTTGAAGCCGTGCTTACGCCCGGAAACCTCGTTGACAGGATCATTATTCCCGGAAACATTTTGGATTTTTGGCCATTTTGCGTGTGTTGGGTCACGGGTAGGGTGCTCAAGAACGGTCGGCCTGTCTGTGATGCGATAGTCCACATTTGCGAAGTGGATCCGCGCCGTTGGCTTTTCGTGCTGCCCGACCTCGAACTGTTTCGTTTACGCGATGATCTTATCGAGATTCTGCGTAAACCGCCCAAGCTGCAGCCACCCGGTCCGCGACCCGATCCTGTACCTGGTTTTCGTACCATCGATTCTGAATTCGATCTGGACAGCAACGCTTTCGCGCGCACACAAATCTCGCCGCGTCGAGTAACCGCTAGTCGTGAATTTATTTCTCGGCCTATCGACACGTTACCCGGTGAACTCATTACCGGTCTGAGCTCAAGTTCAGAGTCGTTTCTTCGAAGCACATTAATCGAAAATTTTTATTTACTGCATCCGTACTTTTGTTTTACACCTTTTTGGTGGCGCTATCGGTGCGACCAAATTGCAGTGCGTACAACCGACGCAAGCGGTCGCTTCACAGTGCTTGTGCCGTATAACTGTTTGGGGGATAAACCTGACGTCTATGTCTGGGTTGAATACCCGATCAACGGCACCGATCAAACCGTGTACCGACCACCATTAGCCTGTAACACCTACTGGAACTACGCGTGTGGTTCGGATATCACGATCAACATCACCGATCCGCGTGTGCCCACTTGCGACCCCGAAGTAGACCTTACAGGTTGTCAGGTTGCCGTCATGTCAATTGGCCCGGGCGTCAGCATTGACGAAATTCAGACTGATGGCCTAACCACCGGTGGTTCACCGTTTGGTACAACCCTTGAGCCACGTGTGGACTTTAGTCGAACGGAGCTTATAGCCAAAGGCGTCACCCACTATCTGTGGTCGTATCGTCGCCTGACCGACCCCAATGGAATAGACGCCAACGTTGGAGGTTGGCAGCCGCTAGATCGTGATGTATATCGGCATTATCGCGTTCTGACCGGCGGTATATTGAGCTATCCATCCGATCGGCTTGGACCGGACGCAGGCGGACCGGCTCCCAACACATTCCGGATCAAACCCCCAGCGCCACCGGCGCCCGGGATTGAATGGACGACTCTAAATGAGCACGTGGATCTCGCCAGCGGATATTTTGAAACCCGAAAATTGCCGGGTGCTCCTGCCACTCGTGCAGATGGTGACGATACCTCAGCCGGTTTATATGAACTCAAACTCGAGTTATTCAAAGTGGGCTCCGCAGCTCCGATTGAGTGGGAACCCGAGGGGGTCGTTTTAAAGGTTCCGGATATTGCCGCACCGTTCCCGGAAGGTACTGTCACCACGGTGGATGCACCCGAAAGTCGGCGCATTCGAAACCTGGCTGGCAACACTGTTGCTTTTCACATGATGTTGCGTGTCGATAACAACTTCTGTCAGGCGTTGGTGTTCGCCGCCAGTGGGGCGTCAGTTGACTGTGGGATCATCGAAGCAGGCCCTGGAACCACTGTCGAACTTGGTTTCCGTGCAAGGCATCCGAACGGTTTTGCAAACTATTCCCATAGTGTCGAGCGTGGTGATGGCAACAATGTAGCCATTGCCGCAACTTCGGGAACTGCAGGTGGTGCAGATGCCACCGGATTTGTGCAAGCACCACCCTTTGAGTATTACAAATCTTATGCGGCTGGAGACTTTTTGACGGGCACCGCGTGTACTCAGGCTGCATTTGCAGAGATCATTGACGTGGATGCAACCGGCACCAATGGTTACTCTCGTTTGGGCGGCTATGATCAGACGGACGTCGGTGCTTTTGCATTGGTCGAACCGTGCGAGGAGTGCCCGCCTGTAAAACCTGGGAACTAAGAGTCACGGAGCAGCACGACAGGCCGGGTGCGTTTTGCGACGCATCCGGTTTTTTTGCAGGGACTGCCAGCGGTCAAACCCTATGCGGCTCGGTTCGTTGTACAAGCAACGCATTAATGTACGCTCCGCAAGCGCAATGCGATGATTACCATTGGAGTTAATCTAGTCTCCAAAAAAAGGGGGCGGAGTGAAATCAGGGTTCTGTCGCAAATAGCGTTTTGGAGCGTATTCTGGTGTTTAGAAACGCTGTAAACTAAGGTATTTTTGAAATGGCGAAAGTGATAAAACAGCTATTTGCGACAGAACCTTATTGCGAGCCCCAAAGAGCTACGTCATTGCGAGCCCGAAGGGCGCGGCAATCTCTTACAAAACCACGGCGTCAAAGTAGTCGTAAGCCACTAACAAATCGTAGGCAACCTGTACGTGTTCTACGTGGCCGAAAGACTCAACGTCGACAGTACGGTTGATAAACCGTTGCGTCAGAGCTGACAAGATGCCTGGCTGTGAACTAGGAAGGCTCATGTAATTTGTGACTGTCGGCCGCGGTGAGATCCAAATCGTAAACTTCTTTAAGTTGGGTAATCTTGTTTAGCGTTATTTGCGAAAACGGCGGCGTTCCCTCAAAGCAGTGCAATGTCATTCCTTCGAGCAGGTCACCCAGCGATATATCCAGCTGTTCGGCGAGCCCTTTCAAGACTTTTAATATCCGCTTCTCAATGCGGACCCCTGTTTGTACGCGTACGATGGCTTTGCTCATGTTGTTATATTATTATCTAGGTACCAAAATAACAAGTAAAATACGCCGACTCAGATAGCTACAGCTCCCAAACGGAGGCTTTTTTTTGGCAACCAAACAATAGGAATCGGTGAATTAGCGGGTAATAAGAGCGCATCATATATTGCGTTCTCACAGGCCAGACAGACGAAAGCTGCTACACTTCGCGGCCACTAAACAGCGATAAGCACCATGTCTACTACGACAACGACCAAACTATTCGACTATCCGAAGTACTGGGCCGAGTGCTACCCGACCGCCCCGTTTTTGCCGATGTCGCGCGACGAGATGGACACGCTTGGCTGGGATAGCTGCGACATTATCCTGGTCACCGGCGATGCCTACGTGGACCACCCCTCTTTTGGTATGGCGATCATTGGGCGCCTGCTGGAATCGCAGGGATTTCGTGTTGGTCTCATTGCACAACCCGACTGGAAATCAAAAACCGCTTTCGAAGCGCTCGGCAAACCGAATCTTTATTTTGGCGTGACCGCCGGCAACATGGATTCGATGATTAACCGCTACACGGCCGATCGCAAAATGCGTTCGGACGACGCGTATACAGCGGGCGGACTAGGCGGATCGCGCCCCGATCGTTGCTCGTTGGTCTACTCACAACGTGTACGAGAAGCCTACCCGGACGTACCGCTGGTTCTGGGTGGTATCGAGGCGTCGTTACGACGCATCGCCCACTACGATTACTGGCAGGAAAGTATTCGTCGCTCAATTCTGGTCGATGCGACGGCCGACATTTTGCTGTACGGCAACGCTGAGCGCGCGCTCGTTGAAGT
Source organism: Gammaproteobacteria bacterium (assembly GCA_003228965.1). GTDB lineage: Bacteria > Pseudomonadota > Gammaproteobacteria > Steroidobacterales > SZUA-146 > SZUA-146. The sequence continues at coordinate 3,749 of QIGP01000387.1, read as the reverse complement.
TTCACACCGCTTTGCCCGCGGTGATACCGTCGACACCATGATGGACATTCGCGGCTGCGCGTTTATGCGCCGCAAGACGCCACAGGGCTGGTGGGAGATTGACTCAACCCGCGTCGACCGTCCCGGTAAAGTTGATCATATCGTTAACCCCTATGTCAGCACAACAGACTCCAGCGAGTGCGAAAAAGCCTCCGTTGTCGAAGGCGGCGGTAAAGTTTTACGCTTCGTGCCCGATGCACGAAAAAACCGCGACCGCACAGTCATACGCTTGCCTTCGTTTGAAAAAGTGCGTAACGACCCGGTACTCTACGCACACGCCAACCGTGTGCTACATCTTGAAACCAATCCAGGCAACGCCCGCGCACTGGTGCAGGCTCACGGCGATCACGATCTATGGCTGACACCGCCACCCATTCCTTTGTCGACCGAAGAAATGGATTACGTTTTCGCACAGCCGTTCCAGCGCGTGCCTCACCCGTCTTACGGCGACCAGAATATTCCTGCCTACGAAATGATTCGCTTCTCGGTAAATATCATGCGCGGCTGTTTCGGCGGCTGCACGTTTTGCTCTATCACCGAACACGAAGGGCGTATTATTCAAAACCGTTCGGAAGAATCTATTCTTGGCGAGATTGAAGACATTCGCGACAAAGTTCCAGGCTTCACCGGCGTTATTTCCGATCTGGGCGGGCCCACCGCTAACATGTACCGACTTGCCTGCAAAAGCCCGGAAATTGAAGCCGCTTGCCGACGCCCGAGCTGCGTGTATCCCGGCATTTGCAAAAACCTCAACACCGATCACAGTTCACTAACGCAGCTGTATCGCAAAGCGCGTGATTTACCAGGCATTAAAAAAATCCTGATCGCCTCAGGATTGCGGTACGACCTCGCTGTCGAAGATCCTGAATACGTGAAAGAACTGGTTACACATCATGTCGGTGGTTACCTGAAAATTGCGCCAGAGCATACCGAACGCGGTCCGCTCGACAAAATGATGAAGCCAGGCATTGGTTCGTACGATCGTTTCAAGGAAATGTTTGAGAAGTACACCAAGGAAGCGGGCAAGGAACAATACCTGATTCCCTACTTCATTGCGGCACACCCTGGCACTACTGACACAGACATGATTAACCTGGCCTTGTGGTTGAAAGAGAATGGATTCCGCGCTGACCAGGTGCAGGCGTTTTATCCGTCACCTATGGCCACGGCCACGGCTATGTATCACTCTGGCAAAAATCCACTGAAGAAAGTGAGCTACAAGAGTGACACGGTCGAAGTTATTAAGTCACCGGAACAAAGACGCCTGCACAAGGCGTTACTGCGCTATCACGACCCGCTTAACTGGCCACTCATCCGCAAGGAACTGACGGCGCTCGGGCGTAAAGACCTGATCGGGCCGGGACCCGGTAAGCTTGTTCCGCTTGTGGATGAAGTACAGAGCTACTCAGCGCATCGGCGCAAGAATTCTAGTCAGGCTCACAATAAACGCATGCAAAAGAACCAGATGCTGACGCAGCACACGGGACTTCCACCGCGTGATACGGGTAGCAAGAAGCCGAAGCATCGGCCGGCTCGGCCTTCCAAGTAGCTGACGGAAGACAAACTCAACAGTCACGGTCAATAGTATACTGTGGGGTACTTCTTCTATGGTCAGATTGTTGTACTGAATATCGCGATGCCAGTAGTTCTCTTTATCGTTTTGGGCCGGGTCAAAAAACAACTGGGTGCCAATGAACATGGCACCATTGGGTAAAACCTGTTTCAGCAGTGCTGCAATTTTGGTGCTGCCGATAAATTCGAAAAGAATCTCTCAATCACGTTCACCCAGATACTTCTTGTCCGTGATGTACGCGCTGTTTACGGCTCCACTTTGATAGTGCCCTGAGTTGCCTGCTAACCAAGCTGCGTGAAAACGCTCCAGTACTTCATGAACCTGTTCTAGCTCACCGACTTCGTACATTCCGCGAACCAATATATAACCGTCGCGTTCGTAGTTATTGTGGTCGTGCGAAAGACTCATCAAACTCGCCTCAAAAGCTTAAAGTAAGCCGACAGCTTACTCCATCGAGGGCAAATTCAAACCAAACTCTCTCGCGCACTCTTTAGCAATGTCGTAGCCCGCGTCGGCGTGGCGCATCACACCTGAAGCCGGATCGTTCCACAGCACACGCTTGATTCTTTTAGCCGCTTCATCGGTGCCGTCACAGCAAATTACAAGACCCGCGTGCTGCGAGTAGCCCATGCCAACACCGCCTCCGTGGTGTAAAGACACCCAGGTGGCACCGCCAGCCGTGCTGAGCATGAGGTTCAACATGGTCCAGTCGGAGACCGCGTCAGAGCCGTCCATCATGGCCTCCGTTTCACGATTTGGACTTGTAACCGAACCCGAATCGAGGTGGTCCCGGCCAATCACAACCGGTGCTTTTAACTCACCAGACTTGACCATTTCGTTAAACGCGAGCCCCAGACGATCGCGGTCGCCAAGGCCCACCCAGCAAATTCGAGCAGGCAAACCTTGAAAGTCGATGCGCTCTCGCGCCATGTCGAGCCAGTTGTGCAGGTGCTTGTCGTCGGGCATGAGTTCTTTAACTTTGGCGTCAGTTTTGTAAATGTCCTCGGGGTCGCCGGACAGCGCCACCCAACGAAACGGCCCAACGCCTCGGCAAAACAAAGGTCGAATATACGCAGGGACAAATCCCGGGAAATCGAATGCGCGGTCAACGCCTGCGTTTTTCGCTTCTTGTCGAATGTTGTTACCGTAGTCGACGGTAGGAATGCCGAGATCGTGGTATTCGAGCATGGCGCGCACATGGACAGCCATCGACTTGCGTGCTTCGGCCGCCACTTTTTCAGGGTTGTGTTTAATTTCACGGCGCCATTGTTCAACGGTCCACCCCAGAGGCAGGTAACCGTTAACCGGATCGTGCGCCGAAGTCTGGTCAGTCACCAGGTCTGGGCGAACGCCGTCTTTAACCATTTGTGGCAGGAGCTCGGCTGCGTTACCAGGTACGCCCACTGAAATGGACTCACCTTTGGCATGAGCACTGTTAATAATAGTTATGGCTTCTTCAATGGATGCGGCACTGGTATCCAGATAGCGGTTGCTCAATCTAAAGTCGATGCGAGTTTGATCGCACTCAATGGCAAGACAAGAAAATCCGGCCATCGTGGCGGCCATTGGCTGAGCCCCACCCATGCCACCAAGACCTGCGGTAAGAATCCACTTGCCAAGCGCGTTCCCGTCAAAGTGCTGCCTGGCCGCTTCAACAAAGGTTTCGTAAGTACCCTGCACAATTCCCTGCGAGCCAATGTAGATCCAGCTGCCCGCGGTCATCTGTCCGTACATCATAAGGTCTTTTTTATCGAGCTCGTTAAAATGTTCCCAGGTCGCCCACGCCGGCACCAGGTTCGAATTGGCGATAAACACTCGCGGCGCATCACGGTGTGTTTTGAACACGCCCACAGGTTTACCCGACTGAACACAAAGGCTCTCGTCGTCTTCAAGCTCTTTCAACGACGCCAAAATTTGATCAAACGCCTCCCAGTTGCGAGCGGCTTTGCCGATACCACCGTATACCACCAACTCTTCAGGGCGCTCGGCCACCTCGGGATCGAGATTGTTCTGCAACATTCGATAAGGAGCTTCGGTCAACCAACTCTTACAGTTGAGCTTTGTTCCACGCGGGGCGCGCACGGTGCGGCTAATGTCTATACGGGTTTTGGCAGTCATGGTACTTACCTGAGTTAGA